>JAAYZM010000499.1 GCA_012514835.1 Actinomycetales bacterium | reverse complement strand
GGGCATCGTCAGGTACGCGACCGTCGTGCCCCAGACGATGTCGCGGGCGCGCAACGGTCCGGGGGCCCGGGGAGCCGAGGGCGCGGGCGGCACTCGTGCGGCGAGCTCAGCCCGGTAGCCCTCGAGCGCCTCGGGTGTGACACGCCGGTCCGCCGGGAGGCCGCCGTCGGACCTCATGACCGCACCCGGTGCAGCAGGGCGAGCGCCTCGTCCACGATGCCGCGGGCCACGGGCAGCCGCGCGAGACTCACGAGGCTCGCCACGAGCGGGGCCGCGCCGGCCACGAGGGCTCGGGTCCGACGGCGGTCCGCCGAGGAGTCGTAGACCCAGAAGATCTCGATACCCAGCTGGGCGAACCAGAGGAGGAGCGGCAGGTCCGCGCGCAAGCGACCAGGGACGGCGGGGTGCGCTCCTGCGACGACCTCCTGGTACACATCCTGGCTGGCTCCGCGGGCGCCGTGCGACTCGTCGGAGAAAGGGCTCGACGGCGAGCTCGGGCGGATCGCCTCGGAGATGAACTCGGCACCGAACGAGTGGTACGGCTCGGACGCGTCGATCGCGGCGTGCCACGCGGCGGCGATCCGGTCCGCGAGCCTGCGGTGCTGCGCCAGGGCCTGCGTGGCCCGGTCCGCCTGCTCCGCGACGACCGTCGCGTAGAGCTCCTGGATCAGGTGCCCCTTGGACGGGAAGTAGTAGTACGCGTTCCCGAGCGCGACGTCCGCCTCGTTCGCGATCTGGCGCATCGTGGTCTTGGCGTAGCCCCGGTCCCGGAACGAGCGGAGCGCGACCTCGAGGATCTGCGCCCTCGTCTCGAGCGACTTGCTCATGCCGCACCCCTACCCGCCGTTTTGAACATGTTCAAAACCTAACCCGCGAGGGTCTACCCGGCGAGCCGGGTGGAGCTGGGCTACGTCAGAAGAGGCGCGAACTCGGGTCGTCGAGGCCGCGCATCGCCTGGTAGTCGAGGACGAGGCACTCGATGCCGCGGTCCTTCGCGAGGACGCGCGCTTGCGGCTTGATCTCTTGCGCCGCGAAGATCCCCCGCACCGGGGCGAGGAGCGGGTCGCGACCGAGCAGCTCGAGATAGCGCGTGAGCTGCTCGACGCCGTCGATGTCCCCGCGGCGCTTGATCTCGATCGCGATCGTCGAGCCGTGCGGGTCGCGGGCCAGGATGTCCACGGGGCCGATCGCCGTGGGGAACTCGCGCCGCACGAGCGTGTGCCCGGGGCCGAGCAGCTCGATCTGCTCCGCGAGCAGCGCCTGGAGGTGCGCCTCGACGCCGTCCTTCACGAGCCCCGGGTCCACCCCGAGCTCATGCGCCGAGTCGTGGAACACCTCGAAGAGCTCGATCTCCAGACGGTCGTCCGACTTGGCGTGCTGGACGTGCCACACGCTCGTCACACCCCGCTCCGCCGCCGCGTCGTCCGGCTCGACCACGTGGAGCGAGCACGGCGGGCTCATCCAGTTCAGCGGCTTGTAGGACCCGCCGTCGGAGTGGAGCAGGACGGAACCGTCGGCCTTGACGAGCAGCAACCGTCTCGCGAACGGAAGGGTCGCGTCGAGCCGCCCGGAGTATCGGGCGGCGCACTCGGCCACGACGAGTCGCACTACGTCTCCCTCACCACACGCGGTTCGTGTTCACGGGCGCCGCCTCGAGCCACGACACGAGACCCGCGCACGCGGCGCGGCTCAACGACAGCTCGAACTCGTCCTCGACGTGCTGACATCGCACCAGGACCCGCCCGGGGCGGTGCGGGTCCTCGACCCACTCCGCCACCACGAGGTCCACGCGGTGCCAGGTCCGGGCAGGTCGCGGCGAGAGGCTCGCGCCCCGCCACCACTCGATCCTGCCCACGCCGTACTGCGCGACCCCGGCGACGGGCTCGCCGTGCCGCTCAGGCCGCAGCCCGCACGCAAAGCTCCCGACGCGCCCCGTGAGCGTGCCGAGACGCCGCCGGTAGAGCAGCACCACGAGCGCGCCCACGAGCAGCAGCGCACCGAAGATCACCAGCCATGTCAGCCAGCCCGGCACGCCGCTCCTCGAACCCGGGTCTCAGTGGGCCGAGGCCGCGGGGCCGCCCACCTCGACGGCGTCGGCCACGATCGTGACGACGTCCGAGTCCACCGAGAGGAACCCACCCGTGACGTGCGCCTCGAAGGCCTCGCCCGTCGTGGGACGGATCAGCACGTTGCCCTCGCGCATGACCGCGAGGACCGGAGAGTGACCCTGGAGGATCCCGAGCTGGCCCTCGGCGGCCGGGGCCGTCACCATGCGTGCCTCGCCCTTCCAGACCGTCCGGTCCGGGGCGACGAGGTCGACGTCGAGTGGTGCCACGTGGTGCCTGCCTTCCTTCGTTAGCGTGCGGCGCCGGTCAGACGCCGTACTCCTTCTGGATGCGGGCCCAGTTGCGCTCGAGGTCCTCGAGGCCACCGATGTTGAAGAACGCCTGCTCCGCGATGTGGTCGAACTCGCCGTCGGCGATCTTCGAGAAGGCCTCGATCGTCTCGGACACGGGGACCGTGGAGCCGGGGACGTTCGTGAACTGCTCGGCCATGTACGTGTTCTGCGAGAGGAACTGCTGGATGCGGCGCGCGCGCGACACGACCAGCTTGTCCTCCTCGCCGAGCTCGTCGACGCCGAGGATCGCGATGATGTCCTGGAGCTCCTTGTTGCGCTGCAGGATCTGCTTGACGCGCGTCGCGGTCTCGTAGTGGTCCTTGCCCACGTAGCGCGGGTCGAGGATGCGCGAGGTCGACGCGAGCGGGTCCACGGCCGGGTACAGACCGCGCGAGGCGATCTCGCGGCTGAGCTCCGTGGTCGCGTCGAGGTGCGCGAACGTCGTGGCAGGGGCGGGGTCCGTGTAGTCGTCCGCGGGGACGTAGATCGCCTGGAGCGACGTGATCGAGTGACCACGCGTCGAGGTGATGCGCTCCTGGAGGAGGCCCATCTCGTCGGCGAGGTTCGGCTGGTAGCCCACGGCCGAGGGCATGCGGCCCAGCAGCGTGGAGACCTCGGAACCGGCCTGCGTGAAGCGGAAGATGTTGTCGATGAACAGCAG
>JAAYZM010000498.1 GCA_012514835.1 Actinomycetales bacterium | reverse complement strand
TGATGCGGCTGCTGAGCGAGCACGTCCCGCTCACCCTGCTGGCCGACCTGGCCCAGCCCGCCGGGCCCGACTCGCCCGAGATCCTGGAGGACGAGGGGCTGCCCGAGGTGGCCTGGTGGTCCTCCGACGCCCAGACCGACGACGGCGAGGCCCCGGGCCCGGACGAGGCCTGACGGCTCCCGGACGGCCGCCCGGCCCGAGCCGGGCGGCGGACCTGCGCGCGGCGGCCCGGGACCAAGGTCGTTTTCGTGTGCGGGCCGCGCCGGTGCTACCCTCGTGCACCGCGCGCCATTAGCTCAATTGGCAGAGCAGCTGACTCTTAATCAGCGGGTTCGGGGTTCGAGTCCCTGATGGCGCACCACGAAGGCCCCCACCGTCAGGTGCGGGGCCTTTCGCATGCCCGGCTCGCGTCCCCGCGAGCCCGGGCTCACGCCCCGGGGTGTTCCGGCTGGCTCGGGTGCTCGGGGGAGTCCTCGCCCTCGGCGAACGGCAGCAGGCGGTCCACGCCCGTGATCGTCAGGAGCTCCTTGAGCATCCACGGCGCGTTGGCGAGGACCACGGGGTAGCCGCCGGCCTCGGCGTCGCGCGCGATCCGGACGAGGATCGACATGCCCGCGGAGTCCACGAAGGACACGTCCGTGGCGTCGATGACCACCGGCAGCCCGCGCTGGGCGACCGCCTGGCACACCGGTGCGGCGGCCTGGCGGACGGCGAGGTCCACCTCGCCCCAGACCTTCACGACGGAGCGCTCGGGCTCCTCCTGCACGGCGATCCCGGACGCGCGCCCTTCCTGGTCGCGACCCAGCGCTTCGATCATCGTCGATCCCGGCCCTCTCGTCCTGGCGCGCCCTCCGGCGGGTCGGCGCGCCCAAGCCCGATCCAACCGCAGATCGCCCGATCCGGCACAGGGCGAGCAGCGCCGCGCCCCGCGTGGACGGCGAAATCACCCGGGGGCGCGCGGCGTCGTGCACGCCCGGAACCCCTCTAGGGTTGGGCCGTGACCCGCATCGCGCTCGCCACCTGCGCCGCCCTGCCCGACCTGCACGAGGACGACGCGCCGCTCGTCGACGCGCTCGCCGCCCGCGGCGTGACCGCCCAGCCGGCGGTCTGGGACGACCCGGCCGTCGCCTGGGAGGACTTCGACCTCGTCGTCATCCGCTCGACCTGGGACTACGCCAAGCGGCACACCGAGTTCCTGCGCTGGGCGGCCGACGTCGACACGCGCACGCGGCTGGCCAACCCGCTGCCCGTCATCGCGTGGAACACCGACAAGCACTACCTGCGCGAGCTCGAGTCCGTGGGCGTGCCCGTCGTGCCGACCCAGTGGCTCGAGCCGACGCGCGTGTTCACCTCGCGCGCGCTGCACACGCGCTTCCCGGCCAACGGCGACTTCGTCATCAAGCCGGCCGTGTCGGCGGGCTCGATCGACACCGGCCGGTACACCGCGATGGACGCGCGCTCGCGCGGCCTGGCCATCACGCACGCCCGGCGCCTGCTCGCGGACAACAGGACCGTCATGGTCCAGCGGTACATGAGCTCGGTCGACACGGTCGGCGAGCGCGCGCACGTGTTCGTGCTGGGGGAGTACTCGCACAGCGTGCACAAGGGCGCGATGCTCGACGGACCCGACGTGGGCGCCGAGGGCGTGTACCGCGAGGAGCGGATGAGCCCGCTCGAGCCCGTCGAGGGCGAGGTCGAGTTCGCGCGCAGCGTCGTGCGCGCGGCCCGGCGGTTCTTCGAACGGTCGGTCGACGGCGTCGACCTCGTCATCGAGCCGCTGCTGTACGCGCGGGTCGACGTGGTCACCAACGACTCCGGCGAGCCGGTGCTCATGGAGCTCGAGCTGGTCGAGCCGTCGCTGTTCACGGGCCTCGCGCCGGGGTCGCTCGACCGGTTCGCGGACGCCATCGCCGCCCGTGCCCGGGCCTGAGCGCGGAGCACCTGCCGCGAACCGCTAGACTTCTCGTCGGCCCAGCGCGCGCGCCGGGTCGTGGTGGCTGTAGCTCAGTTGGTAGAGCACCTGGTTGTGGTCCAGGTGGCCGCGGGTTCAAGTCCCGTCAGCCACCCCACCGACGCCGGTCCCCGCGGGGGCCGGCGTCGTCGT
>JAAYZM010000497.1 GCA_012514835.1 Actinomycetales bacterium | reverse complement strand
TGCCTCGCGGACGCGCACGGGAACGTCGTGGTGGTCTCGACGCGCGACTGCTCGTTGCAGCGCCGTCACCAGAAGCTGGTCGAGGAGGCCCCCGCGCCGTTCCTCACCGCCGAGCAGGAGGACCTGCTGCGCGTGTCCTCCGTCGCGATCCTGCGCGAGGCGGGCTACGTGGGCGCGGGCACGTGCGAGTTCCTCGTCGCCGCGGACGGCACCGTGTCCTTCCTCGAGGTCAACACGCGGCTCCAGGTGGAGCACCCCGTGACCGAGGAGGTCACGGGCATCGACCTCGTGCGCGAGCAGCTGCGCATCGCCGCGGGCGAGCCCCTCGGCTACTCGGACGTGGCCGTGCGCGGCCACTCGTTCGAGTTCCGCATCAACGGCGAGGACCCGGCCGCGAACTTCCTGCCCACCCCCGGGCGCATCTCGCGCTTGCGGCTGCCCGGAGGCCCCGGCGTGCGCGTCGACTCGGGCGTGGTCGAGGGCGACACCGTCTCGGGTGCGTTCGACTCGATGATCGCCAAGCTCATCGTCACGGGTGCCACCCGCCAGCAAGCGCTCGAGCGCTCGCGCCGCGCGCTCGCCGAGCTCGAGGTGCAGGGCATCGCCACCGTGGTCCCGTTCCACCGGGCCGTGGTGAGCGAGCCGGACTTCGCGCCCGCGGACCCCGACCAGCCCTTCACGGTGCACACGCGCTGGATCGAGACCCAGTTCGCCGAGAAGCTCTCGTCGCTCGGTGCCCCCGCACCCGCCGCGGAGGACACGGTCGAGCAGCACGTCGAGCGCGTCACGGTCGAGGTGGGCGGCAAGCGCCTCGAGGTGGTGATCCCCGCGGGGCTCGCCGTCGGCGGGCGTCGCCCCGGTGCCGCACCGCGCCGCGCCCCGTCGCGCCGCTCGCAGCGCTCGAGCTCGGCGTCCGCGAACGGCAACACGCTCGCCTCGCCCATGCAGGGCACGATCGTCAAGGTCGCCGTCGCGGAAGGTGCCACGGTCGCCGAGGGCGACCTCGTGGTGGTCCTCGAGGCGATGAAGATGGAGCAGCCGCTCGTGGCGCACCGCGCCGGGGTGGTCCGCTCGCTCGTGACGAACGTGGGTGCCTCGGTCACCGCCGGTGCCGTGATCTGCGAGATCTGCGACTGACTCCCGTCCGGGACCGCTAGGTTCTGGGGGTATGACGACGACGTCGGGCGCCCGGGTGGCGCGCATCGTGCTGCTGTCCGTGCTCGTGGCGATCGCCGGGGAGGCGCTGCTCGCGAGCGGCGCGCTGCTGGACCTCCAGCTGCGCGAAGGGGCGATCCCCGCGGCGATCGCGGCCCTCGCGACCTACGTGCTGCCCGGCGTGGTCGTGGCGGTGCTCGTGCTCGCGACCCGCAAGCGTCCCCTCGGGCGCACCGTGCTCGTGGGCGTGGGGCTCCTCGTGCTCGCGCGGCTCGTGGCCCAGGTGCTCGTCGAGCTGCCCCGCTGGACGCTCGGCCTCGCGACGGTCGCGATCGCCGTCGCGGTGCTCGTGCTGGCGGTCGCGCTCACCGCGGCGGGCGGTGGCGACCGCGAGGAGGGCGCGCGCGACGCCGCGAGCGGGCTCGTGCTCGGCCTCGG
>JAAYZM010000496.1 GCA_012514835.1 Actinomycetales bacterium | reverse complement strand
TCGACGGCGTGCCGCCCTTCGTGTGGCACGGCTCGATCCGCTCCCCGCAGATCGCCGAGCAGGCCGCGTACTACGGCGATGGCTTCTTCCACAACAACATCTTCTGGAACATCGAGCACACGTCGCAGATGGTCAAGCTCTACCGCGAGCGCTACGAGCACTACGGCCACGGGCGTGCCGACCAGGCGATCGTGGGTCTCGGCGGGCAGGTGTACCTGCACAAGAACTCCCAGGACGCGGTGCGCGAGTTCCGCCCCTACTTCGACGTCGCGCCCGTGTACGGGCACGGCCCGAGCCTCGAGGACTTCACCGCGCAGACGCCGCTCACCGTGGGTTCCCCGCAAGAGGTGATCGACCGCTACGCCTCGATGCGCGACCACGTGGGCGACTACCAGCGCCAGCTGTTCCTCATCGACCACGCGGGACTGCCGCTGTCCACGGTGCTCAAGCAGCTCGACATCCTCGGCGAGGAGGTGGTCCCCGCGCTGCGCAAGGAGTTCGCGACCGGCCGCCCCGCCCACGTGCCGGAGGCCCCGACGCACGCCTCGCTCGTGGCCGCAGCCGGTGGCGCGCGTGACGCGACGGTCTATGCCGAGGGCGACGACGTCACGGGTGCCTCGCCCGACGCGAGCCGCTCCGACGAGAAGGTGGCCACGTCGTGAATGAGCACCGCGCCGTGAATGAGCACCGCGCCGTGAGTGGCCAGGGCTACCGCATCGCCGTCGTCACGGCGGGCCTGCGCGAGCCGTCCTCGACGCGCATGCTCGCTGATCGCCTCGCCGAGGCCGCCGCGCTCGCGATGTCCGAGCGCGGCGCGCAGGTCGAGCTCGACGTGGTGGACGTGCGCCTCTACGCGGGCGCCATGACCAACGCGCTGCTCACGGGGGTCGAGGCGACGGAGTTGACGGCCGCGCTGCGTCGCGTGACGAGCGCCGACGCCGTAATCGCCGTGACGCCCATCTTCTCCGGCTCCTACAACGGGCTGTTCAAGATGTTCTTCGACCTGCTCGGCGAGGACGCCCTCACGGGCACACCCGTGCTGCTCGGTGCCACGGCGGGCACGCCGCGCCACTCGCTCGCCGTCGACCACGCCTTGCGTCCGCTGTTCGCGTACCTGCGTGCCCTCGTGGTCCCCACCGCGGTGTTCGCGGCCACGGACGACTTCGGCCAGGTGGGCAGCGGCAAGCGGTCCGACGACGTCGCCCCCCTCGCTCAGCGCGTGACCCGGGCCGGTGGGGAGCTGGCCGATCTTGTGGTCGCACGCGGCCGCAAGACGGTCAAGGACGAGTTCTCCGACTACACCGACTTCACGAGCCTCCTCGCCAACCCCTGACCGCCCGGGCTCCTGAGACGGGGTGAATCCGCGTTCGCGTGGTGGTTCGGGTGTCCCGGCTGGGCGGTTCTGCCCTAGGTTGTGGCCCGAGCGGCCGCGAGTGCGGCCCCAGACGATCGGAGTTGTCATGACCGAAGCAGTCGCCAACGGCGTCAGCCCCCGTAGCCGTACCGTTGCCGCCATCCTCGCGTTCTTCGTCGGGGTCCTCGGGATCCACCGGTTCTACGTGGGCAAGATCGGCACGGGCGTCGCCCAGATCCTCACCTTCGGTGGTCTTGGCATCTGGACCCTCATCGACTTCATCATGATCCTGGTGGGCTCGTTCAAGGACAAGGAAGAGCGCGTCCTCGTCACCTGGTGAGCTGACCCGACCTGACACGCCGCGGTGCGCGGCCTGCCCTGCGGGGTGGGTCGGGCGCCGCGGCGTCGTCGTCGGACCCTGCTCTACCCGTGCCCCTCCGCGGTGCGCGCCGCGACGAAGGCCGCGACCGCGCGCTCGATGTCCGCGCGCGAGTGCGCGGCGGAGAGCTGGACGCGGATGCGCGCCTCGCCCCGCGGGACCACGGGGAAGCTGAACGCGACCACGTACACGCCGTCGTCGAGCATGCGCTCCGCGACGCGTCCCGCGAGCGCCGCGTCCCCGAACATCACGGGCACGATCGCGTGCTCGCCGGGCAGCAGGTCGAAGCCCGCCTCGGTCATGAGCTCGCGGAACGTCGCGGCGTTCTGGGCGAGCTTCTCGCGCAGCGCGCCCGACTCGGCGATCAGGTCGAGGGCCGCGAGCGTCCCGGCCACGACGGACGGCGCGATCGTGTTGGAGAACAGGTACGGGCGCGCGCGCTGACGCAGCACGTCCACGATCTCGCGGTGCCCCGAGACGTACCCGCCCGACGCCCCACCGAGCGCCTTGCCGTACGTGCCCGTGTAGATGTCGACGCGGTCGGCGACGCCGAGCGCCTCGGGCGTGCCCGCCCCCGTGGGGCCCGTGAAGCCCGTCGCGTGCGAGTCGTCCACCATGACGAGCGCGTCGTAGCGCTCGGCAAGGTCGCAGATCTCGCGCAAGGGAGCGAGGTAGCCGTCCATCGAGAACACGCCGTCGGTCACTATGACCCTGTCGCGTGCGCCCTGGGCCTCGACGAGCTTCCTCTCGAGGTCCGCCATGTCACGGTTCGCGTAGCGGTAGCGGGCGGCCTTCGACAAGCGGATGCCGTCGATGAGCGACGCATGGTTGAGCGCGTCGGAGATGATCGCGTCCTCGGGCCCGAAGAGCGCCTCGAACACCCCGCCGTTCGCGTCGAAGCACGACGAGAACAGGATGGTCGCCTCCGTGCCGAGCAGGGCGCTCGTGCGCCGCTCGAGCTCGAGGTGCAGGTCCTGCGTGCCACAGATGAACCGCACGGAGGACATGCCGAAGCCGCGCTCGTC
>JAAYZM010000069.1 GCA_012514835.1 Actinomycetales bacterium | reverse complement strand
ATCCTCGACTGGGTCCCCGCGCACTTCCCGAAGGACGAGTGGGCGCTCGGCCGCTTCGACGGCACGCCCCTGTACGAGCACCCGGACCCGCTGCGCGGCGAGCAGCCCGACTGGGGCACGTTCGTGTTCAACTTCGGCCGCAACGAGGTGCGCAACTTCCTCGTCGCGAACGCCGTGTACTGGCTCGAGGAGTTCCACGTCGACGGGCTGCGCGTCGACGCCGTCGCGTCGATGCTCTACCTCGACTACTCGCGCACCGCGGGCCAGTGGCGCCCCAACAAGTTCGGCGGGCGCGAGAACCTCGAGGCCATCAGCTTCCTGCAGGAGGCGAACGCGACGGCCTACCGGCGGGCCCCCGGCATCGCCATGATCGCCGAGGAGTCCACCGCGTGGCCCGGGGTCACGGCCCCCACGAGCGCGGGCGGCCTCGGCTTCGGGCTCAAGTGGAACATGGGCTGGATGAACGACACGCTCCGCTACCTCGCCGAGCTGCCGATCAACCGCCGCTACCACCACCACGAGGCCACGTTCTCCCTCGTGTACGCGTTCTCCGAGCAGTTCGTGCTCCCCCTCAGCCACGACGAGGTGGTGCACGGCAAGGGCTCGCTCCTCGCGAAGCAGCCCGGGGACCGCTGGCAACAGCTCGCGGGGCTGCGCACCCTCTTCGCCTACCAGTGGTCCCACCCCGGCAAGCAGCTGCTCTTCATGGGCGGCGAGCTCGCGCAGGACTACGAGTGGGCCGAGGGCGGGTCGCTCCCGTGGCACCTGCTCGACGACCCCGCGCACGCGGGCGTGCACCGGCTCGTGGGTGACCTCAACGCGTTCTACCGCGAGCACCGGGCGATGTGGTCCCAGGACCACACCGGCGCGGGCTTCGAGTGGATCGACTCGAACGAGGCAGACCTGAACGTGCTCAGCTACCTGCGCCGGGGCGACGACGGCTCGCTCGTCGTCGTCGTCGTGAACTTCGCCGGCGTCCCGCACGAGGGCTACCGTCTCGCCCTGCCCCACGGCGGGACGTGGCGCGAGGCCATCAACACCGACGCCCAGACGTACGGCGGCAGCGGCGTCGGGAACCTCGGCGAGGTCCATGCGGACGGCACGCCGTTCAAGGGACGCCCCGACTCGGTCGTGCTGCGCGTTCCCCCGCTCGCGACGCTCTACCTCACGCCCGCCGAGTGACCCTCGGGGCTGCGCGTCGGTAGGGCGCCGTTCTCGCCCTCAGTACAGCGCGGCCGCGAGGGCGCGGCGGGCCGCGACGACGCGCTCGTCGTCGGAGCCCACGAACTCGAAGAGCTCGAGCAGGTGCTCGCGGAGCCGGTCGCGGTCCTCGCCGAAGCGCACGCGCACGAGGTCGATCACGCGGGCGAAGCCGTCCTCGACGGCACCCGTCGCGACATCGAGGTCCGCGACCGCGAGCTGCGCGTCGATGTCTTCGGGCGCGTCCGCCGCGGCGCGACGCACCGCGTGCGGGTCTACCCCGCGCAACCGCTCGAGGAGCCGCACCTGAGCGAGCCCGGCCTTCGCGTCGGCGTCCCGCGGGTTCTCCGCGAGAGCCTTCTCGTAGGCGGCCACCGCGGCGGGCAGGTCGTCGCGCTCGATCGCGTCGTACGCCTCGTGGTGCAGGGGCGGCAGCGGCGGCTCCTCGGGCTCGACGGCCTCCGTGGGCGCCTCGCCCGGCCCGGCGGGTGCGCGACCCGTCAGCCCGTTCGCGGTCGCGGCCTGGGCCACCTGGTCCACGAGCCCGCGCAGCTGGTCGAGCGGGAGGCCCCCCTCGAAGAGCGGCAGCGGCTGGCCCGCCATGAGGGCGACGGTGGTGGGGACGGACTGCGCGCGGAACGCCTGCGCCACCTGCGGGTTCGCCTCGGCGTCGATGCGCGCGAGGAGGAACGTGCCGCCCGACTCGCCCGCGAGCGTCCCGAGGTCCCGCACGAGGGACGTGGCGACCTCGCTCCACTGGGCCCACAGCACCACGAGCACGGGGTACTGGGTCGAGGCCTGCACGAGGTCGCCGAAGGACGCGGTGTCCGCGTCCACCACGTACGGCCCGGGCGCCGGGATGCCACCCGGCTCACCGGGCGCGGGCCCGGCCGAGCGGGCGAGTCCCGACAGGTCGACGGCGCCACGCATCTCGAAGCTCTGCGGGGGCTGGCTCTGCTGGCTCATTCTCCTACTTGCCCTTCACTGCGGTGCGGACGTGCTCGGCCGCGAGCACGACGATCTCCTCGGCGCCACCTTCCGGCGGGATGACGAAGGCCACCACCCCGGTCCACGTGAACGTCGCGCTCTCGGTGACCTTCTTCTTGCCGAGGAGCGCCGCCTCGGCCTTGCCGAACGAGAGCTCGCGGTCGTCCGTGGTGATCTTCGTGGTGGTCTTCATGGGCACCACCACGATGGCCCCGCCGTCGGCCGTCGACACCGCGACGGCTTCCTCGGTGGCGGGCTCGTAGCGCTCGGTGAACTTCCCGCCCGCCTGTTCCGCGATCTTCTCGTACTGCTTGCGCACGAGGGCGATGCGCTCACGCAGCGGGTCCTCGCCGAACACCTTCGCGAAGTCCGACTTCGAGCCCTTGTCCAGCACGTCCGCGTACGCCTCGCCGACCTCGGCGGGGGTCATGAGCAGGCCCTCCGCGTCGAGCGCGACAGGGACGCTGCCGACCTCGGGCACGAAGGTACGCGGCACCTGGCGGTCCGGCAGCAGCCGGCTCCACGTCCACAGCTCGTACGGGGCACGGGGCTCGTCCTGCGTCAGCACGAGCAACCGCGGGCTCTGGAGATCCTCGGGCTGCTCGGTCACCACGAACACCGAGCGAGGCCACACGTCCGTGGTCGGGACCACGATGGTCCGCGGGGACGTGGGGACCGAGATGAGGTCGACGTCGTCCTCGAGCGCCTCGTTCACGGTGAACTCGGCGCTGCGGATCGTGAGCGCGGGGCCCGTCACGCGGCCCTCGAGCACGTCAGCGTCGAGCGCGTCGTCGGCCTTCTCCAGGCGTTCCGCGACGTCGTCGAGCACCGCACGCACCTGCTCGGTGGTGAGCGTGGGCGGCGGGACCGCGGGCACGGGATCGGGCTCGGGGGTCGGCAGGGGCGTCGCGCAGCCGGCGAGCGCGAGGGCGCCGACGGCGAGCAGGCCCGCGAGACTCCTTCGAGCGAGACTCCTTCGGGAGCGCTCCGTCGTGCTCATCGGTCACCTCCCTCGTGGTCGTCCTGGGCGTTCTCGGGTGGCACCTCGACGAAGCCCCAGCGTGCGCGCCAGGCGTCCGCGGAGGCAGCGCCCTGCTGGGGACCGGACCTCGGTGCCCCTTCCTCGGGGCGTACGCCGAACTGCTGCGCGCCGGCGGGCTGGGCGGCATCGGGCTGACCTGCCGTGGGCTGCGCGCCGGGCACTGCTCCCACGGGGCCGGGTGCCGCGAGGTCCTCGGGGCGCGGGGCGTCGGCAGCCTGCTCCCGGCGCCGCAGCAGACGCCGCATCGCGAAGGCTCCGCGACCGGGGGTCTGCCTGGCTGGCTCCTGCGTCTCGACCGGCGCCTGCGCCTCGCTCGGGGCCTCGGTGGGTGCTGCGCCCGGGTCCGTAGGAGTCCATCGAGGTGCGCGGTCGGGACCTGGGGCAGCGGAACCTGGCACAGCGGTCCCCGGCGCCGGCTGAGCCTGCGGCGTCGACGGAACGCGTCCCGTCGGTGCAGGAATCGGCGCCGTGGGCGCGGTCGGAGCGGGGACGGGCGCTGCGGGGACGGGCGCTGCGGGGACGGGCGCTGCGGGCTGTGTGGGCCGTGCCGCGGGGGTCGCGGGAACGTGCGGGACCACGCCACCACGTGGGAGGGGCACGAACTTCGGCACGTACGGCTGGTCTGCGGCCGGTGTCGGCGCGGGGGCCGGCGCGGGTTCGGACGGCCCCGACGACTCAGCGGGTCCAGACGGCTCGGCAGGTCCAGTCGGCTCGGCCGGCCCAGAGGGCGCGTGCGGGTCGATGCCCGGGGGCTCGACACCTCCCGGCCCCGCCGCGGGCGCGGAAGGAACGTACGGGGTCGGCTCCTGAGGCCGCGGCGCGCGAGGCGCAGAGGCACCGAACGGAGTGGCCGAGGGCGGAGTGGCCGAGGGCGGAGT
>JAAYZM010000068.1 GCA_012514835.1 Actinomycetales bacterium | reverse complement strand
GCCGAGCGCGACCACGATGCCCATCACGAGGTACATGAACTTGTCCATGCGGGTGGTCGCGGAGAACACCGGGCCCGTGGTGCGGCGGCGGTAGATCAGCAGCGCCATGCCCACCACCGTGCACACGCCCGCGACGGTCCCGATCGAGATCGCCATGAAGTGGTAGATCTCGTCGGTGATGCCCACCGCCGCGGTCCACGACTTCGGGATGCCCAGGCCCATCACGTGGCCCAGGAACACGAAGAGGATGCCGAAGTGGAACATCGGGCTCGCCCAGCGCAGCAGCCGCGACTCGTAGAGCTGGGACGAGCGGGTGGTCCACCCGAACTTGTCGTAGCGGTAGCGCCAGATGTGCCCGAGCACGAAGAACGCGAGGCACACGTAGGGGAAGACGACCCACAGGAAGGTGTCGATCGTGCTCATCGTCGGGCTCCTTCGACGGAATGGCCGGAAGCGGGCATGTAGGTGGGTGGTGCGAAGGGTTCGAGGCCGACCTCTTCGCCGGGCGGACCTTCGGCCGCGAGCTTCGCGATCGCCTCGCGCTCGTCGCCCTCGAGCTCGGGGAGCGTCGCGCACACGGCCACGAGCGCCCCGGCATAGGGCGAGTCGAGCTCGAGGAGGGCAAGTCGGAGCAGCTCGAGCCCGGCCCGGTGGCCCAGCAGCAGCTTGATGCCCTCGACCTGGCACGCCTCGTCGCCAGTGGAGCAGAACTCGAGGACGACGGCGAGATGGTCGGGCAGCTCGTCGTCGACCACCTCGAAGCCGCCCGCCCGGTAGGCCTGCTTGAACTCCACGAGCGCGACCCCGCGCTTGCGGGTGTCGCCGTACGCGAAGTACGTCAGGAAGGGCGAGCAGCGGCGCTTGAGGTCGAAGGTCTCGACGTAGCGCGCCTCCGCCTCGGCGAGCGAGACCCCGTCGAGGTGGTCCACGACCTGCAGCAGCGGCACCGCGAGGCGCTCGGGCAGCTCCCCCGCGGCCGCGCGGATGCTCGGGAGCAGCTCGAGCAGCTCGGCACTCGGGTACTCCAGGAGCAGCGCCGCGATCCGGTGCGCGAGCGCCGTGGAGCGCCCGGACACCTTCTGCGCCGCGATCCGGCGGAAGACGCGGTTCACGACGAGCCGCCGTCGTCGTCGACCCGCGGCGGGAAGAGGCCCGGCGGCACGCCGCGCCCGTCCCAGTTGAGCAGGTTGACCTTGGCCTTGCGCGAAGACGGGTCGGCCACGGTGTCCGCCGTCTGGCGACGCTGGAGCATCTGGAAGTTCTCCACCGCGACCGGCTCCGCGAAGCTCGAGCCAGACCCTTCGCCGAACGGCCCCGAGCCGCCCATGCCAGGGCCACCCTCGTAGTTCAGGGAGCACTCCGTGGCCGTCTCCTCGAGCGCGTGGGCCTGCTCGGCGTGCTGGGCGGGGATCACGTACCGCTCGTCGTACTTCGCGATCGCGAGCAAGCGGTACATCTCCTTCATGGTGCCCTCGTCCATGCCCACCGACGCGGGGATGTCCGGGTTGCCGTCACGACCCATCGAGATGTCGCGCATGTAGGAGCGCATCGCGGCGAGCCGCTTGAGCACGTCCGTCACGGGCTCGGTGTCACCCGCCGTGAAGAGCTCGGCGAGGTACTCCACGGGGATGCGCAGGGTGTCGATGGCCGCGAACAGGTTGCCCGCGTCCTCGCCGTCCTCCCCCGTCTCGGAGACCACGTCCACCACGGGCGACAGCGGCGGGATGTACCAGACCATCGGCATGGTCCGGTACTCCGGGTGCAGCGGCAGCGCCACCTCGTAGTCGTTGATGAGCTTCCAGATGGGCGAGCGTTGGGCCGCCTCGACCCAGTCGCGCGGGATGCCTGCCTCGCGCGCGGCCTCCTGCACCTCGGGGTCGTTGGGGTCCAGGAACACGCTGCGCTGCGCGGCGAGCAGCTCGTGCTCGTCCGCGACCGACGCCGCCTCCAGCACGCGGTCTTCGTCGTAGAGCACCAGGCCGATGTAGCGCAAGCGCCCCACGCACGTCTCCGAGCACACCGTGGGCAGGCCCACCTCGATGCGCGGGTAGCAGAACGTACACTTCTCCGCCTTGCCCGTGCGGTGGTTGAAGTAGATCTTCTTGTACGGGCAACCCGTGATGCACTTGCGCCAGCCGCGGCACTTGTCCTGGTCCACGAGGACGATGCCGTCCTCCTCGCGCTTGTAGATCGCGCCCGAGGGGCACGACGCCGCGCACGAAGGGTTGAGGCAGTGCTCGCAGATGCGCGGCAGGTAGAACATGAAGGTCTGCTCGAACTCGAGCTTGACCTTGTCCGAGACCTTGCGCAGCACCGGGTCCTGCGGGGCGAGCTCCGGG
>JAAYZM010000067.1 GCA_012514835.1 Actinomycetales bacterium | reverse complement strand
GGGGAGGGCCACGCGATGATCGTGCGGATGCCGATGAAGGAGGGGCGGTCCGTGACGGCCTTCGCGGCCTCGATCGCGGCGGCGAGCGAGTCGACGTCCTCGCGGTAGCCGTCCCCGTCAGCCGTCCAGTCCACGTACTGCACGTGCCAGCCGTAGGACTCGTAGCGCGCGAGGACGTCCTCGGTGAACGCGATCTCGGTGTCACCCTCGATCGAGATGTGGTTGTCGTCCCACAGCACGATGAGGTTGCCGAGCTCCTGGGTGCCCGCGATCGAGGATGCCTCGCTCGTCACACCTTCCTGGAGGTCGCCGTCGGACGCGATCACGTAGACGAAGTGGTCGAAAGGGCTCTCGCCGGGCGCGGCGTCCGGGTCGAGGAGGCCGCGCTCCCGGCGGGACGCCATCGCGAAGCCGACCGAGCTCGCGAGGCCCTGGCCGAGCGGACCCGTGGTGATCTCGACACCGTCGGTGTGCCCGAACTCGGGGTGGCCCGGGGTGAGCGAGCCCCACGTGCGCAGCGCCTCGAGGTCCCCGAGCTCGAGGCCGAAGCCGCCGAGGTAGAGCTGGATGTACTGCGTCAGGCTCGAGTGCCCCGCGGAGAGGATGAACCGGTCGCGGCCGAGCCACGCCGGGTCCGCAGGGTCGTGCCGCAACACGTTCTGGTAGAGCAGGTACGCGACGGGCGCGAGGCTGATCGCGGTGCCGGGGTGGCCGTTGCCGACCTTCTCGACGGCGTCCGCGGCCAGCACGCGCGTGGTGTCGACGGCCCGGAGGTCGAGCTCGGTCCAGCCGACCTTCTCGGCGCGGGGGGAGATGGCGTTCAAGGCTCCTCTTTCCGATCCGCGGCGCACGGCGTCCGGATCTCACTGCTCTTGCGGTGCTCTGGTCGGTTCCTCCTGCAGCCTAGTCGTGCGCGCGCGGGCCGTCGTGTGAGGCCAGGACGTGGACGCGGGCCGCTAGGATGGCGGCGACGCAGCGGGGGTGCGTCCTCAGTCATGACCCCCGATTGGAGAGCTCGCTACGTGCAGATCGCCTCGGTGACGGACGCCTCGACGCAGGTTCCGCTCCCGACCACCCCACCCTGGCGCCGGATCGGGGCCTTCGTGGCCCTCACCAAGCCGCGCATCATCGAGCTGCTGCTCGTCACCACGCTGCCCACGATGATCCTCGCCCACGGCGGGTTCCCGAGCATCTGGCTCGTGCTGGCGACCCTCGTGGGCGGGACGCTCGCGGCCGGCAGCGCGAACGTCCTGAACTGCTACATCGACCGGGACATCGACAAGGTGATGCATCGCACGAAGCGGCGCCCCCTCGTCACGGGCGAGGTCACGCCGCGCGAGGCGCTCGTGTTCGGGATCGCGCTCGGGATCTTCTCCCTCGCGTGGCTCGCGTGGAGCACCAACGTCTTCGCGGCCGTGCTCACGGCCGCCGCGATCCTCATCTACGTCGTGGGCTACACCATGATCCTCAAGCGCCGCACGTCGCAGAACATCGTGTGGGGCGGGATCGCCGGGTGCATGCCCGTGTTCATCGGCTGGGCCGCGGTCACGGGGGACCTCAGCTGGTCCGCCGTCGCGCTCTTCGGCGTCGTGTTCTTCTGGACGCCGCCGCACTACTGGCCCCTCGCGATGAAGTTCCGCAAGGACTACGCGGCCGCGGGCGTGCCGATGCTGCCCGTCGTGGCGGGGGACAGGCGGGTCGCGATCGAGTCGATCGCCTACGCCGTCGCGATGGTCGCGTGCTCGCTCGCCCTCATCCCGCTCGCGGGGATGTCGTGGGTCTACACGATCGCGAGCGTGGCGCTCGGCGCGTGGTTCATCGGCTCGTGCGTCGCGCTGTATCGGCGCGCGACGAGCCCGACGGCGAAGCTCCACGCGATGCGTGTGTTCCACGGCTCGATCACCTACCTGAGCGCCGTCTTCCTCGCCGTCGCGATCGACCCGCTCCTGCCGTGGTGAACGCGCTCGACGCCGCGGTGCGCGACTTTCTCGCCCACCTCGTCGTCGAGCGCGGCGTGTCCACCAACACGTCCGCCGCCTACCGGCGCGACCTCGCGCGCTACACGGCGTTCCTCGAGGGCCGCGGGCTACCGGACCTCGCGGCGGTCCAGGAGTCCCACTTGGGCGACTACGTGACGGCGCTGTCCACGGGCGAGGCCACGGGTACCCCGATGTCCGCGGCGTCCGTGGCGCGCGCGATCGCTGCGGTGCGCGGCCTGCACCGTTTCGCGCTCCTCGAGGGGCTCGTGGGTGTCGACGTGGCTGCGTCCCTTCGCGCGCCCGCCCGGCCCAAGCGCCTCCCCAAGGCGATCACGGTCGACGAGATCTCCCGGCTGCTGGACGCGTCCGGGGCGGGGGACGGGCCCGTGCCCTTGCGTGACCGCGCGATCGTCGAGCTGCTCTATTCGACGGGCGCCCGCATCTCGGAGGTCACGGGGCTCGACGTCGACGACATCGACCTGACTCCGGGGCGCGGCGCCGTGAAGCTGTTCGGCAAGGGCCGCAAGGAGCGCGTGGTCCCGGTCGGCTCGTACGCGCTCGACGCCGTCGACGCGTACCTCGTGCGGGCCCGTCCAGCGCTCGCCGTGACGGGCCGAGGGACGCCCGCGCTGTTCCTCAACGCTCGTGGGGCGCGGCTGTCGCGGCAGAGCTGCTGGGCGGTGCTGCGCAAGGCCGCGGAGCGCGCCCAGCTCACGGCGCACGTGTCCCCGCACACGCTGCGCCACTCGTTCGCGACCCACCTGCTGCAGGGTGGTGCGGACGTGCGCGTGGTCCAAGAGCTCCTCGGGCACGCGTCGGTCACGACCACGCAGCTGTACACACTGGTCACGGTGGACTCCCTCCGGGAGGTCTACGCGGCAGCGCACCCGCGTGCCGTGAGCGACACCCCACCCGCGCGCTGATCTCCCCGGTGCGCCCCGCTCGCCGCCGTCGTGCGCTGCGGTAGGTTTGGCGGCGTGACGAGCACGGCCACCCCTCCCGCGACTGACCCCGTGGGTCGCCCCCTGCCCGAGTTCGCGGTGCCCGCGGCGCTCGACCGGCACGGTCCGGCGCGGATCGTCGCGATGTGCAACCAGAAGGGCGGCGTCGGCAAGACGACGACGACGATCAACCTGGCGGCCGCGCTCGCCGAGTACGGCCGCAAGGTCCTCATCGTCGACTTCGACCCGCAGGGCGCTGCGAGCGTGGGGCTCGGGATCAACCCGCACGAGCTCGACGACACGGTCTACAACCTGCTCGTCGACCGGAAGGCGGACATCCGCTCGATCATCCGCTCGACGGGTGTCGACGGGCTCGACCTGCTGCCCGCGAACATCGACCTGTCGGCCGCCGAGGTCCAGCTCGTGAGCGAGGTCGCGCGCGAGTCGATCCTTGCGCGAGCGCTGCGCCCGGTCGAGGACGAGTACGACGTCATCCTCATCGACTGCCAGCCGTCGCTCGGCCTGCTCACGGTGAACGCCCTCACGGCCGCCCACGGCGTGCTCATCCCGCTCGAGTGCGAGTTCTTCGCCCTGCGCGGCGTGGCGCTGCTCGTCGAGACCGTCGACAAGGTGCGTGACCGTCTCAACCCGCGACTGCGTCTCGACGGCATCGTCGCGACGATGTTCGACGCGCGCACGCTCCACGCACGGGAGGTGATCGAGCGCGTGCACGAGGCGTTCGGGGACCTGCTCCTGCAGTCGGTGATCCGGCGCACGGTGAAGTTCCCGGACGCGTCGGTCGCCGCCGAACCGATCACGAGCTACGCCCCGTCGCACGACGGCGCGCACGCCTACCGGCAGCTCGCGAGGGAGCTCGTGGCCCGTGGCGCCGCAGCCTGAGACGACAGAGCCGGAACTCGCCCCACCTGCATCGTCGCCTGACGCGCCCGTCGGGACGTCGTCGTTCTCGGTCCGGCTCGCCAACTTCGAGGGGCCGTTCGACCTGTTGCTCGGCCTGATCTCCCGGCACCAGCTCGACATCACGGAGATCGCGCTCGCTCAGGTCACGGACGAGTTCATCGCCTACCTGCGCGCGACCGACGAGCTCGACCTCGGTGAGGCGAGCGAGTTCCTCGTCGTCGCGGCGACCCTGTTGGACCTCAAGGCCGCCCGGCTGTTGCCGCAAGGGGACGTCGAGGACGCCGAGGACCTCGAGCTGCTCGAGGCGCGCGACCTGCTGTTCGCCCGCCTGCTGCAGTACCGAGCCTTCAAGGAGGTCGCCGCGAGCTTTGCCGAACGCCTCGAGGGCGCGGTGCGGCGTTACCCGCGCACGGTCCCGCTCGACCCCGAGCTCGCCGCGCTCCTGCCTGAGCTCGTGTGGTCGATGGGCCCGCACGAGCTCGCGTTCCTCGCGGCCAAGGCGCTCGAGCCGAAGGCGCCGGTCACGGTGGACGTGTCCCACCTGCACGGCGCACGCGTGAGCGTCCGCGAGCAGGCCGCGGTGGTGGCGGACCGCTTGCGACGCGCCGGCGGGGCGACGTTCCGCACCCTCGTGGCGGACGCGGCGGAGCCCCCGGTCGTCATCGCCCGCTTCCTCGCGCTGCTCGAGCTGTTCCGCGAAGGTGTGATCGCCTTCGACCAGGTCACCCCCCTCGGCGAGCTCACGGTGCGCTGGACGGGCACCGAGGACGATGACGTCGAGATCAGCGACGACTACGACGACGCCGCGGCCGCCGCGGCACCCCCGACCCAGGAGGACGTGCAGTGAGCGAGGAGATCGAGGAGCAGGCAGCAGAAAGTTCTGCGCCCGCGGCGGCGGACGAGCTCGCGTTCGACGTTCACGAGCTGCCCGGGGGAGCGCTCGCGGCGGTCGAGGCCGTGCTCATGGTCACCGAGGAGCCCGTCTCGGCCGTCCAGCTCGCGAGCGTCCTCGCGCTTCCCACGGACGAGGTGGAGCAGATTCTCCAGGAGCTCGCGGCGGAGTACCGGGGCGAGACTGGCGGACGCCCGCGCGGCTTCGAGCTGCGGCACGTGGGGGAGGGCTGGCGCCTCTACTCGGCGGGACCGCTCGCGGACGTCGTCGGACGCTTCGTGCTCGACGGCCAGTCCGCGCGTCTGACCCAGGCCGCCCTCGAGACGCTCGCCGTGATCGCCTACCGCCAGCCCGTCACGCGCGGCCAGGTGTCCGGGGTGCGCGGCGTCAACGTGGACTCGGTGGTGCGCACGCTCGCGACGCGCGGGCTGGTCCAGGAGGTCGGCACCGATCCCACGACGGGTGCGGTGCGCTACGGGACCACGGGATACTTCTTGGAGCGCATGGG
>JAAYZM010000066.1 GCA_012514835.1 Actinomycetales bacterium | reverse complement strand
GCCCGGACGGCGTCCTGGAGCTCGGCCGTGGTCTCGACGGGTACCAGCTGGACGCCGTCGGGCACCGGAAGCGCCGTGTTCGCGGCGACAAGCGTGACCCGAGCGCCACGCTGCGCCGCGACCTCGGCGAGTGCGAAGCCCTGGTGTCCCGTGGAGCGGTTGCCGAGGAAGCGCACGGGGTCGAGCGGCTCGCGCGTGCCGCCCGCGGAGACCACCACGTGGCGCCCTGCAAGCGGCCCGTCCGTCGTGCTGCGGGGATGCTCGTGGCCCTCCACGAGTGCCATGGCCGCCGCGAAGATCTCCTCGGGCTCGGGGAGTCGCCCCGGCCCGGTGTCCGCGCCCGTGAGCCGCCCCGACGCGGGGTCGAGCACGTGGACGCCGCGCGAGCGCAGCGTCGCGACGTTCGTCTGGGTCGCCGCGTGCAGCCACATCTCCGTGTGCATCGCGGGGGCGAACAGCACGGGGCACGTGGCCGTCAGCAGCGTCGAGGTCAGCAGGTCGTCCGCACGCCCGGCGGCGGCCCGCGCGAGCAGGTCCGCCGTCGCGGGGGCGACGATCACGAGGTCAGCACCCTGGCCCAGGGCCACGTGCGGGACCTCGTGGGCGTCCTCGAACACCCCCGTCGCGGCGGGCTCGCCCGAGAGGGCCTCCCACGTGGGGCGGCCGACGAACTCGAGTGCGGCCGCCGTGGGGATCACCCGCACGGAGTGACCCGCCTCGCGCAGCAGGCGCAGCAGCAGGACGGACTTGTACGCGGCGATGCCGCCGGCCACGCCGAGGACGACGCGCACGGGGTGCGTCAGGCTTCGGTGGTCGCAGGCTCGACCGTGAGGAGGCCCGCGTTGATCTCGCGCATCGCGATCGACAGCGGCTTCTCCTGGTGGCGCGTCTCGACGAGCGGGCCCACGTACTCGAGGAGCCCCTCGTTGAGCTGCGAGTAGTACGCGTTGATCTGGCGGGCGCGCTTGGCGGCGTAGATCACGAGGGCGTACTTCGAGTCCGCCTTGTCGAGCAGCTCGTCGATGGGCGGGTCGGTGATGCCCTGCGGTGCAGCGACGGTTCCAGCCAAGGGGTGCCTCCGGGTTTCAAACAACGGTCAGACCAACGAGACAGTCTACCCGTCCTCGCCGTGGATCACCCGCACCAGCTCGTCGGTGGCGCGCTGGACGTCGTCGTTCACGATCACGTGGTCGAACTCTGCAGCCGCCGCGAGCTCGACCTTGGCCGTCGCGAGGCGGCGCTCGCGCTCCTCCGGTCCTTCCGTGCCGCGCCCCACGAGACGCCGCACGAGCTCGTCCCAGCTGGGCGGGGCGAGGAACACGAACCGAGCCTCGGGCATGGCCGCACGCACCTGCCGGGCGCCCTGCAGGTCGATCTCGAGCACCACGGGCTCCCCGGCCGCGAGCTTCTCCTCGACGGGCGCACGCAGCGTCCCGTACGAGTTGCGGCCGTGCACCACGGCCCACTCGAGGAACTCCCCCGCGGCCACGGCACCGGCGAAGGCCTCGGGACCGAGGAACCGGTAGTGGACACCGTCGATCTCACCCGGTCGAGGGTCTCGCGTCGTCGCGGAGACCGACAGCCAGATGTGGGGGTAACGCGCACGCAGGTCCGCTGAGACGGTCCCCTTGCCGACGGCTGTGGGACCTGCGAGCACGGTCAGCCTGGCGGGGTGGGCGGTCAGCCGAACCTCTCGATCAGTGCGGCCTGCTGGTGCGGGCCGAGCCCGCGCACGCGACGGGTCTCCGAGATGCCGATCTCGGCCATGATCGCGCGGGCCTTGACCTTGCCGACCCCCGGGAGAGACTCGAGCAGGGACACGACCTTGAGCTTGCCGATCACGTCATCCGTCTGGCCGGTCTTGATGACCTCGGAGAGCGAACCCTGCGAGTACTTGAGCCTGTTCTTGACCTCGGCGCGCGCCTGGCGGGCCTTGGCTGCCTTCTCGAGCGCTGCCGCTCGCTGCTCGGGAGTGAGAGGGGGAAGAGCCACGCGGGATCACCTTCTCTTTCATCGGGGTGGTACTGAGAACCTAGCCATCAAGTTCGCAGGTCGGCAACAGGACTAGCCTCTCAGGGCCGCCTTGACGTCCGCGCGGGCCTGCTCCGCGGCGTCTCGCAGCGCGGCACCGTCGGGCCCGTGCCACAGCACGCCGCGCGACGTCGAGGCGAGAACCTGGGACCGTGCGTCACCGAACACCTCGGCGAGCTCGGTCGCCGTGGCGCCCTGCGCGCCGATGCCAGGAGCGAGGAGGGGGCCCCGGACCGCAGTGAGGTCGATGTCGAGCTCACGGACGGCAGAGCCGATCGTCGCGCCGAGCACGAGCCCCACCGAGCCGAGGCGCGGGGCGGCCGCGTTGCGCTCCCCCACCGCACGGGCGACGCCCGCCGCGACGGCCTCGTCCGCGAGGCGGGCGTGCTGGACGCTCGGCCCCTCCGGGTTGGACGTGAGGCACAGCACGAACAGCCCGCGGTCGGTGCGCGCGGCGAGCTCGAAGGCGGGCTCGAGCGAGCCCGCACCGAGGTACGGCGAGACCGTGATCGCGTCCGCCGCGAGCGGGGACCCGTCCATGAGGTACGCCTCGGCGTACGCGGCCATGGTCGAGCCGATGTCCCCGCGCTTGACGTCGAGGATGGTCAGCACGCCGGCCGAGCGTGCGTCCGCGAGGAGCCGCTCGAGGACGGCGATCCCGCGGGAGCCGTGCCGCTCGAAGAACGCCGACTGCGGCTTGATGGCCGCCCCGACGCCCGTGAACGCGGCCAGGGTGGTGTCCGCGAAGGCCGCGAGCCCGTCCGCGTCGTCCGGCAGGCCCCAGCTGTCGAGCAGCCCGGGGTGCGGGTCGATGCCGAGGCACAGCGGTCCTCGCTCGTCCATCGCGGCCGCGAGCCGCGAGCCGAAGGTCATCACGCCTGGCCCTTTCGTGCGGCGTGCTCTTGCAGCGAGCGCACCTGGATGGTCCCGCGTGCCGACTCGATCGCCTGCACCGCGGCCTGGAGACCCTGCACGGTGGTCGCGAGGGCCTTGTCCGCCGCCACGGTCGCGGCACGGATCTTGTAGCCGTCCGCGCGCGCGCCCTGGCCGGACGGGGTGTTGATGACGAGATCCACGGCTCCGGAGCGGATGAGGTCCACGATCGTGGGTTCGCCGTCGGCCCCCGCCCCTTCCGCGACCTTGCGCACGATCTGCGACTCGATCCCGCTGCGCCGCAGCACGGCCGCGGTGCCCGTGGTCGCAAGGACCTCGAACCCGAGCTCCGTGAGCCGCTTGACCGGGAACGTGATGCCCCGCTTGTCGCGGTCCGCGACGGAGATGAACACCGTGCCGCCCGTGGGCAGCCCGCCGAACGCCGCGGTCTGGGACTTCGCGAACGCCGTCGGGAAGTCCACGTCGATGCCCATGACCTCGCCCGTCGACTTCATCTCGGGGCCCAGGAGCGAGTCGACCACCACGCCGTCCGTGGTGCGGAAGCGCCGGAACGGCAGCACGGCCTCCTTGACGGCGATCGGCGCGTCGAGGTCGATGCGCGCCGCGTCGCCCTCGGCGGGCAGCACGCCGCGCTCGCGCAGCTCCGCGATCGAGTGGCCCACCATGACGAGGGCCGCGGCCTTCGCGAGCGGGTAGCCCGTGGCCTTCGACACGAACGGGGCGGTGCGCGAGGCACGCGGGTTGGCCTCGAGGACGTACAGCACGTCGCTCACGAGCGCGTACTGGACGTTGATGAGGCCGAGCACCCCGATGCCCTTCGCGAGGGCCTCGGTGGACGTGCGGATCCGGTCGAGCTCGGACTGCGAGAGCGTCACGGGTGGCAGCACGCACGCCGAGTCGCCCGAGTGGATCCCGGCCTCCTCGATGTGCTCCATCACGCCGCCCAGGTACAGCTCTTCGCCGTCGTAGAGGGCGTCGACGTCGATCTCGATCGCGTCGTCGAGGAACCGGTCGATCAGCAGCGGGGACTCCGTGTGGGTCCCCGAGGCCTCCTCGAGCGCCCTGGTCACGTACTCGCCCAGGTGATCGGCGTCGTACACGATCTCCATGCCCCGCCCGCCCAGCACGTACGAGGGGCGCACGAGCACGGGGTACCCGATGCGACCGGCCACCTCGAGGGCGCCGTCGAGGGTTGTGGCAGTGCCGTACGCGGGGGCCGGGAGACCCGCCTCGGTGAGCACCCGGCCGAAGGCCTCGCGGTCCTCCGCCGCGTCGATCGCGTCCGGCTGCGTGCCCAGGATCGGCACGCCCGCGTCCTCGAGACGCTGCGCGAGCGCGAGGGGCGTCTGCCCGCCCAGCTGCACGAACACACCCTTGACGGGGCCCGCCGCGAGCTCGGCCTCGTAGACCTCCATGACGTCCTCGAACGTGAGCGGCTCGAAGTAGAGGCGGTCCGAGGTGTCGTAGTCCGTCGAGACGGTCTCGGGGTTGCAGTTGACCATGATGGTCTCGTACTCGTCGCGAAGCGCGAGGGCCGCGTGCACGCACGAGTAGTCGAACTCGATGCCCTGACCGATCCGGTTGGGGCCCGAGCCGAGGATGATCACGGCCTCCCGCTCGCGCGGGGCCACCTCGGTCTCCTCGTCGTACGCGCTGTAGTGGTACGGCGTCGTCGCGGCGAACTCCGCGGCGCACGTGTCGACCGTCTTGAACACGGGGCGCACGCCGGCCGCGAGGCGCTCGGCGCGGATCTGCGCCTCGCCCGCGGGCAGCTCGAGCCCGCGGATCACCGCGATCTGGGCGTCGCTCAGGCCGTGCCGCTTCGCGTGCGCGAAGACGTCCGCCGTGAGCGTGTCCGACGCCGCGACCTCGGCAGCCACCTCGTTGATCAGGATGATCTGGTCGAGGAACCACGGGTCGATCGCCGTGAGCTCGTAGACCCGCTCCGCGGTGACGCCCGCGCGCAGCACCTGCTGGACGTCCACGAGCCGGTGCTCGGTGGGCCGAGAGATCGTCGCGACGAGCGCCTCGAGCTCTTCCCCCACGAGCGGTGCGCCCGCCCAGTGGAACGTCGAGTTCTTCTTGTCGATCGAGCGCATGGCCTTGCCGAGCGCCTCGGTGAAGTTGCGCCCGAGCGCCATGGCCTCGCCCACGGACTTCATGGTGGTGGTCAGCGTGTCG
>JAAYZM010000495.1 GCA_012514835.1 Actinomycetales bacterium | reverse complement strand
GGGCGTCCCGGGCGCGCTCAAGCTCGGCCGCGAGGCCCGGGTGCGCGGGGTCGTGCAGGTAGGACAGGACGTGGACGCTCATGCCCGTGCTGCGGGCGGACACCTCGGCACCGCGCACCAGGGCCACACCGTGCTCTCGCGCCGCGGCGGCGGCCTCGTCCCACCCGGCCGTCGTGTCGTGGTCCGTCAGGGCCACCACGTCGAGGCCCGCGCGCGCGGCTTGCGCCACGACGACGGCAGGCGGCTCGGTGCCGTCCGAGGCCGAGGAGTGGGTATGCAGGTCGATGCGCACACCGGCAAGGTTAGTGGGGGCGGGCACCACAGGCGTCCGGGCAAAGGTCCGGCGTGCGGCGGCCAAGGACCGGGGCCGACGGCGGCCGCGACCGACCCGCCCAGCCATGCCGCAGGTTTCGGTGGGACCATGGAGGCATGAGCGAGCACGAGACCACCCAGCCCCTCGAAGAGCGCGGATCGAATCGGTCGCAGCGCCCCGACTCCGCGGCGTTCCGCGAGTTCATCACGAGCGGATGGGGCGAGCGTCCGCCGTCGTCGGCCCTCCCCGGACCCTTCGCCCCCTTCACCGCCGCCCGCCGCGAGAAGCTGTCCGCGCTCTTCCCCGGCGAGCGTCTCGTGGTGCCGGCGGGCGGGCTCAAGACGCGCTCGAACGACACGGACTACCGCTTCCGGCCGCACTCGGCGTTCGCGCACCTCACGGGCCTGGGCACGGACCAGGAGCCCGACGCCGTGCTCGTGCTGCACCCCGACGACGACGGCGGGCACCGGGCCGTCCTCTACCTGCGGCCACTGTCCCCGCGCAGCACCACGGAGTTCTACTCCGACTCCCGTTACGGCGAGTTCTGGGTGGGTGCGCGCCCCACGCTCGAGGAGATCGCGGTGCTCACGGGCATAGACACGGCGGACGTGGCCGAGCTGCGCGACGCCCTCGCGAAGGACGTGGGCGAGGGCGGCGTGCAGGTGCGCGTGGTGCCCGACGCCGACGCCGCGATCGAGGACGTCGTCAACGAGATCCGGGCCACCGAGGCCGCGGGCGAGACGGACGCCGTGCTCGCCGAGGCGCTCTCCGAACTGCGCCTCGTCAAGGACGCCCACGAGGTGGAGCAGCTGCGCGAGGCCATCGCGGCCACGATCGACGGCTTTGCCGCCGTGGTCCGCGCGCTCCCCCGCGCCGTGGAGCACTCGCGCGGCGAGCGCGTCATCGAGACCACGTTCGACGCGCACGCCCGCCTCGAGGGCAACACGGTGGGCTACGAGACGATCGCCGCGGCAGGCGAGCACGCCACGACGCTGCACTGGATCCGCAACGACGGGCAGGTCCACCCGGGCACGCTCGTGCTCGTGGACGCGGGCGTCGAGGTCGAGTCGCTGTACACCGCGGACATCACGCGCACCCTGCCCGTGGACGGCGAGTTCACCGAGGTCCAGCGGCGCGTCTACACCGCCGTGCTCGACGCGGCCGACGCCGGGTTCCGGGCCGCCGTGCCGGGCGCGCGCTTCCGCGACGTGCACGCCGCCGCGATGGAGGTCATCGCCGCGCGGCTCGAGGAGTGGGGCCTGCTGCCCGTCTCCGCCGCCGAGTCCCTCGACCCCGAGGGCCAGCACCACCGCCGCTGGATGGTCCACGGCACGTCCCACCACCTGGGCCTCGACGTGCACGACTGCGCGCAGGCGCGCCGCGAGCTCTACCTCGACGGCGTGCTCGAGCCCGGCATGGTGTTCACGATCGAGCCGGGCCTCTACTTCCAGCCCGACGACCTCACCGTGCCCGAGGAGTATCGCGGCATCGGCGTGCGCATCGAAGACGACATCGTCGTGACGGCCGAGGGCGCCGAGAACCTCTCGGCCGCCATCCCGCGCACCGCCGACGAGGTCGAGGCCTGGCTGGCGCGCGCGCGCTGATCGAGTGCCGCGCCCAGCGCCCTCCCTCCGCTGATCGAGTGCCGCGCCCAGCG
>JAAYZM010000494.1 GCA_012514835.1 Actinomycetales bacterium | reverse complement strand
TGGGCGCGGTGCAGCCACGTCCGGCGCTCCCCGGGCTCGACGGGGTGCGTGCCGTAGACGCGCGTGAGGTGCCCGATACCGAGGCGGGTCGCCTCGTCGTAGGCGCTGTTGCCGCCCATGACGTCGGCCATCGGGGCCACGACGTTGCCGCCGTGGTCCACCCAGTGCCCGGAGATCTGGGCGAGCTTCTCCTCGAGGCTCAGCGCCGCGATGATCTCGCGGACCCTCGGGGACAGTCCGGGGCCACCGACGGCCTCGTCCGGACGCACCTGGACATCACTCACTTGCGTTCCTTAGCTCAAGAAGTGGACCCGGGTCGGGGGGTGTGCCAGGCACACCCCCCGACTTCCGGAGAGGTAGTACTGCGGCTCAGCCCTTGACGGCACCCTGGAGGCCACCGACGATGCGCTTCTCGGCGAGCGTGAAGAACAGGATCGCTGGGAGCATCGCGAGCGACGTGTACGCGAGCACCCCCGTCGTGTCCTGGCCGTACGCGGTCGAGAAGTACTGCACACCGAGCGGCAGCGTGTAGTCGAGCGGGTTGGCGCCGCCCGCCTGCAGCACGAACAGCGGCAGCAGGTAGGCGTTCCAGCTCCCGACGAACGCGAGCACGCCCACGGTCATCAGGCCGGGCATCGACAGCGGGAGCATGATCCGCCAGAAGAACCCGATCTTGCTCGCCCCGTCGATCGACGCGGCGTCCTCGAGCTATCCGGGGATAGCTCGCAGGAAGGGCACGAGGATGATGATCGTGGTCGGGAGCGCGAACGCGATCTGCGGGACGATCAGGCCCCACAGGCTCCCGTAGAGCCCGACCTGCCGGAGCAGGACCGTCAGGGGCAGGATCGCGATCGTGAGCGGGAACATCAGGCCTGCGGTGAACAGCGAGTACATCGCCGTCCGGCCGCGGAACTCGTAGCGGGCGATCGCGAAAGCAGCCATGACGCCGGCGAGCATGACGCCGAGGGTCGTGCCGAGCGCCGTGATCGTGCTCGCGATCACCTGACGCCAGAACTGCTCCGAACCAAAGACCCGCACGTAGTTGTCGAGGGTCCAGGGGTTGGGCCAGCCACCGGGGTTGGTGAAGAAGTCCGGGTTGGTCCGCATGCCGGCGACCGCGACGTAGAGCACGGGGCCGACGGCAACACCCGCGACCGCGAGCGCGATCAGGTAGACGAACGGCTGGCTCCAGTCGATGCGACGCCTGGTGCCCTGCGAGACGGGTGCCGGCGCGCGCCGGGTCTGCACTGTGGCGGTCATGTCACTTCACCCCGCTCGTGATAGATCCCTGCAGGTCACGGCGCAGCGCGAACCGCTGGTACACGAGCGCGATGACGAGCGAGATGATGAAGAGCACCACGGCGACGGCGCTGCCGAAGCCGATCTGCTGCGTGTTGCGGCCGAACTCGACCATGTAGGTGGCCATCGTCGACGAGGCGTGCAACGGGCCGCCGCCCGTGACTATCCACACCATGTCGAACAGCTGTAGTGACCCGATGATCGACAAGAACGCCCAGATCCGGATCGTGGGGCCGAGGAGGGGCAGCGTGACGTACCACTGCGTCTTCCACCAGCCGGCGCCGTCGATGGCGGCCGCCTCGGTGAGCTCCTCCGGCATCCCGGACAGTCCCGCGAGCATGAGGATGATCGCGAAGCCGATGTACTTCCACGTCAAGATGCCGAAGATCGTCCACATCACGATGGTCTGGTCAGCGAGCCACGCCTGACGCAGGTCGCCCAGGCCGATCGCTTCCAGCCACGTGTCGAACGGACCGAGCACGGCGGGCGGGTTCGGCGAGGGCAGGATGATCCGCCACGCAAGGCCGGCCATGACCTCGGCCAGCACGTACGGCACGAAGACGAGCGCACGGAACAGGCCACGGAACCGGAGGCGGCGGTTGAGCAGGAGGGCGATCAGGATCGCGATCGGTCCTTGGACCACCAGCGACGCGATGACGATGAAGAAGTTGTTCTTGACGGCGGTGTGGAACACCGGGTCGGAGAGGAGTCGCGTGTAGTTCTCGAATCCGATGAACCGCTCGAGCGGACCGAGCCCGTTCCAGTTCCAGAAGCTGTAGAAGGCCGCGAGGACCACCGGCAGCAGGACGAACGCGCAGTAGATCAGGAGCGCTGGTGCGGAGAAGAACCCCACCTCGAGCATGCGGCGTCGACGGCGTCGACGTGCTGCGGGCGAGTCGGGGCGGCGGCGGGTGGGGACTGGGCCCGCGGCGTGCGCCGCGGGCCCAGTCGAGTGGAGGACAGCCATCGCTAGAGGGTGGCTGCAGCCTGGTTCATGGCCTCGGGGACCTGAGCAGCGGTGCCCGAACCGAACAGGAGGTTCACGATCGCGTCGTTCATCGCCTTGCCGACGACGGGACCGTACTGCGTGTCGAGCCAGGTCACCACGAGCGAGGCGTTGACGGTGCCGTCAGCGATCTGCTTGAGGACCGGGTCCGTGATGCCGGCCTCGGCGCCAGCGACCGTCGGGATCTCACCCGTCGCCGCGAAGCGCGTCTGGACGTCGACGCTCGAGATGTACGTGAGCAGGTCGAGCGCGGCGTCGGGAGCGTCGACGTACACGCCCCACGCGTCACCCGAGCCGAGCGCGGCACCGGGAGCACCGGCAGCACCCTCGATGTCGGGGACCGGGAACCAGCCGAGCCACTCGGGCGCGGGCGGGTTGTCCGCGGGAGCACCCGGGACGAGCTTGGCGACCTCACCGCGGTGCCACGTACCCATGAGCTCCATGGACGTCTGGCTGTTCGCGAGGAGACCCGCGGAGCTGGCCGGGACGGACTGCGCGGGCGTACCGCTCGGGTTGGCCTGGAACGGCAGGTCACCCTCGAACTGGTCGATCCAGTTCATGAGGTTCTCGCCCGCCGTGACGAAGCACGGGTCGGAGAAGTCGAGCGTGCTCGCCGCGGTGCTGAGCGCGTCGGCCGAGCACGACTTGATCGCGAACTGGTACCACCAGTGCGCAGCCGGCCAGCCGTCGCCGCCACCGACACCGATGGGCGTGACGCCCGCGTTGTCGAGCTTCGTGATGACCTCGTCGAACTCGGAGAACGTGGTGGGCAGGTCGGTCACGCCGGCCTGGGCGAAGAGGTCCTTGTTGTACCAGAGGCCCTCGATGCCGTACCGGTACGGGATGCCGTACTGCTTGCCGTCGACGTTCCAGCCGGTGCCGGATCCGCCGACGCTCTCGACGACCTCGGTGAGGCCGCTGAGGTCCTTGAGGAACCCGGCTTCGACCTGGGCCTTGATCTCGCCCTCGGCCCAGACCATGAAGAGGTCGGGCGCGGCGTCGCCGCCGGCGTTGAGGGCGTTCGGGATGAGCGTGCGCTGCAGGTCCTCGTTCTGGAAGGCCTGGACCTCGACGGTCACGCCTTCGTTCGCAGCCTCGAACTCGTCGGCCACGCCCTCCCAGAAGCTCTTGAGGGGCTCGCCGGTGCCGTTGTGCCACCACGTGAGGGTGACGGGCTCGACCGGCGCACCGGTCTCGCTCGCCGTGTCGGTGGAGGCGGGCGTGGTGGGGTCGGTGGTGCCTGTGCCGCCGTTGCCGGCGCAGGCGCCGACCAGGAGTGCCATTGCCGCCACGGAAGCGGCTGCGGCGACCTTGCGGTTCCGTGCCATGGGATGGGATCCCTTCGTCGTCGTTGACCTACGGAGATGTTGACCTTGCGGACACCCAGGAGTGTGTCAGCGCGACGTTCGCCACGTCAAACGATTTCGATAACGTTTTCCTCACGATAGGCTCTCGCCATGAGCACGCGAAGAAGAGTGACCATCACGGATGTCGCCCGGACGGCCGGGGTCTCGGTGGCCACCGTGTCCAAGGTCGTGAACGGACGCTATGGGGTCGCCGCGTCGACCGCGGAGCGCGTGCGCGAGGTGATCGACCAGCTCGGATACTCCTCGAGCCTCGTGGCCCGTTCGCTGCGCTCGAGCCGCACGGGCGTGATCGGCATCCTCGTCGCGGACTTCGAGCCGTTCTCCGCCGAGATCCTCAAGGGGCTGAGCGCCGAGGCCGCTGGCTCGGGCTACGAGCTGCTCGCATGGTCGGGCTTCTCGGGGCACGCCGGGCGTGAAGGCTGGGAGAAGCGCTCGCTCAACCAGCTCGCGGGGACGCTCATCGACGGGGCCGTCGTGGTCACGCCTACCGTCGTGGACGCCGATGCCGGGATCCCCGTCGTCGCCGTCGACCCCCACACCGGCCCCTCGGGCCTGCCCATGATCGACTCGGACAACTTCCACGGCGCGCTCGTCGCCACGGAGCACCTCATCGCCCTCGGCCACCGCCGCATCGGCTTCCTCGCCGGACGCCCGGGCCTGCAGTCCGCCGAGGAGCGCGAGCGCGGCTACCGCGAGGCGCTCGAGAAGGCGGGCATCGCGTTCGACCCCGAGCTCATCCGAGTCGGTGGCTACCGCGAGGAGACGGCCGACGGCGCCTCCCGGGAGCTGCTCACCCTCGACGACCGCCCCACCGCCGTGTTCGCCGCGAACGACATCACGGCCATCCGCACCATGAAGGTGGCCGTGGACCTGGGCCTGCGGGTCCCTGCGGACCTGTCGGTGGTCGGCTTCGACAACGTCCCCGAGTCCGTGCTCGCGGACCCGCCGCTCACGACGATCGCCCAGCCGCTGCACGAGATGGGTGCCGAGGCCTTCCGGCTCCTGCTCGCGCTCCTCCAGGACCGCGGCGAGCCCGACACGCACGTGCGGCTGCCCACGGAGTTCATCGAGCGTCGCTCGACCCAGCGTCCCGCGGCGGGCTGAGCCTCACGGCGTCGCGGCGCGGTACTCCTCGTCGAGGATCCCCATGACGACGACGTCACAGAAGCGTTCGCCGTCGCGCGCCGCGTCCCGGAGCCGCCCCTCGGCCACGAACCCGAGGTTCTCGTAGAGCGACTTCGCGCGCGCGTTCGTGGCGAGCACGTCGAGCCCCACGCGGTGCAGGCCGAGCGTGTCGAACGCGAGGCCCAGCATGAGCCAGATCGCCTCGGTCCCGTACCCACGCCCGCGGTACCCCGGGCGCATCGCGAGGCGCAGGTTGGCCGAGCGCACCACGTGGTCGATGTCGTTGAGCACGATCTCGCCGAGGTATTCGTCGCTCCCGCCCGCCGTCACGGCGAGGTCGACGCGCCCCACCGCGCCCGCGACGCTCGCGCACCACTCGTCGATCTCCCGGCGCGTGAAGTCCCGCGTGGTGCCCGTCAGACGGCGCCCCTCGGGGTCCGAGACGGACTCCCACATCGCGTCGGCGTCCTGCGCCCGGATGGGGCGCAGCCGGACGAGCTCTCCTTGGAGCGCCTCGACGATCATGCGTTGCTCCTCAGCCCTGGTCTGTCCCGGTCAACCCTGCGCGACGCGTTCGAGGACGAGCTCGCGCACGCGCGCGGCGTCCGCCTGCCCCCGCGTCGCCTTCATCACGGCACCGATGATGGCACCGACCGGACCGAGGTTGCCGCCCCGGACCTTCTCCGCGACGTCCGGCTGCGCGGCGAGCGCCTCGTCGATCGCGGCCAGCAACGGACCGTCGTCGGACACGACCTCGAGGCCACGAGCGACGACGACCTCCTCGGGCGAGCCCTCCCCCGCGAGGACGCCCTCGAGCACCTGGCGCGCGAGCTTGTCGTTGATGCGTCCCGCGTCGACGAGCGCCTGCAGCTCCCCCACCTGCGCGGGCGTCACGGGCAGCTCCTCGAGGGAGAGCCCCTGCTGGTTGGCCGTGCGGGCGAGCTCGCCCATCCACCACTTGCGCGCGGCGGCGGGCGCGGCACCGGCCGCGATCGTGGCCTCGATGATCTCGACGGCCCCGGCGTTGATGACGTCGCGCATCTCGGCGTCCGCGAAGCCCCACTCGCCCTGGAGCCGACGACGGCGTGCCGCTGGCAGCTCGGGCAGCGAGGCGCGGATCTCCTCGACCCACTCACGGCTCGGCGCGATCGGCACGAGGTCCGGCTCGGGGAAGTAGCGGTAGTCGTCCGCGTCGGACTTGATGCGTCCCGAGGTGGTCTGGCCCGTGTCCTCGTGGAAGTGCCGCGTCTCCTGCGTGACCTTCTGGCCCGCGTCGAGGACGGCGGCCTGGCGGGACACCTCGAAGCGCACGGCCCGCTCGATCGAGCGGAACGAGTTGACGTTCTTCGTCTCGGTGCGCGTGCCGAGCGGCGACTCGGGTGCGGGGCGCAGGGAGACGTTGATGTCCGCGCGCACGTTGCCGCGCTCCATGCGGGCCTCGGAGACCTCGAGGGCCCGGAACAGGTCACGGAGCGTCTGGACGTAGGCGCGCGCGACCTCGGGAGCCCGGTCGCCCGCGCCCTCGATGGGTCGCGTCACGATCTCGACCAGGGGGATGCCCGCGCGGTTGTAGTCGACGAGCGAGTACTCCGCGCCGTGGATGCGACCCGTCGCGCCACCGACGTGGGTGTTCTTGCCCGCGTCCTCCTCCATGTGGGCGCGCTCGATCTCGACGCGGAACACCGTGCCGTCCTCGAGCTCGACGTCGAGCCAGCCGTCGAACGCGATCGGCTCGTCGAACTGCGAGATCTGGTAGTTCTTCGGCACGTCCGGGTAGAAGTAGTTCTTCCGCGCGAAGCGGCAGGTCTCGGCGATCTGGCAGTTCAGCGCGAGCCCGATGCGGATCGCGAACTCGACAGCCGCGGAGTTGACCACAGGCAACGAGCCGGGCAGCCCGAGCGAGACCGGGGACACCGACGTGTTGGCTTCCTCGCCGAAGACGGCGGGCGCGGGGCAGAACATCTTCGTCCGCGTGCCGAGCTCGACGTGCACCTCGATGCCGAGCACCGTGTCGTAGCGGGCGGTCGCGTCCTCGTAGGGGACGAGGTCCGTGAGGGTCGTGGTCACCGGGATACCTCCAGCTCGGGAGCGCGGTCGAGGAGCCGGCCGCCCCACGAGGCCTCGCTGAGCGCCTCGAGAGCGGCGCCCACGCGGTAGACGCGGTCGTCGGCGCGCGCGGGTGCGAGCACCTGGAAGCCCGTGGGCAGGCCGTCCTCGGCCAGGCCGTTGGGCACGGTGATGCCGGGGATGCCGGCGAGGTTCGCAGGGATCGTCGCGACGTCGTTGAGGTACATCGCGAGCGGGTCCGCGATCCGCTCGCCGAGCCGGAACGCCGTGGTCGGCGCCGTGGGCGACACGAGCACGTCGACCTGCGCGAACGCGGCGTCGAAGTCGCGCTGGATGAGCGTGCGGACCTTCTGCGCCGAGCCGTAGTAGGCGTCGTAGTACCCCGCCGAGAGGGCGTAGGTGCCCAGGATGATCCGGCGCTTGACCTCGTCGCCGAAGCCTGCGCCGCGAGTCGCGGCCATGACACGCTCGGCCGTGACGGGACCGTCGTCGGGCTCGACGCGCAGGCCGAAGCGCATGCCGTCGAACTTCGCGAGGTTGCTCGACGCCTCCGCGGGCATGATCAGGTAGTAGGCCGCGAGCGCGTACTCGAAGCTCGGGCAGTGCACCTCGACCACCTCGGCGCCCGCTCCGCGCAGCAGCTCGAGGGACTCGGCGAAGCGCGCGCGCACGCCGTCCTGGTAGCCGTCCCCGCCGAGCTCGGCGATCACGCCCACGCGCAGTCCGGTCAGGTCGCCCTTCGCCCCCTCGCGCGCGGCAGCGGCGAGCGCACCGACGGGCTCGTCGAGGCTCGTCGCGTCGCGCGGGTCGTGCCCGCCGATGAGCTCGTGCAGCAGGGCGGAGTCGAGCACGGTGCGGGTCACAGGACCCGCCTGGTCGAGCGAAGAGGCCATCGCGATGAGGCCGTAGCGCGAGATCCCGCCGTACGTGGGCTTGACGCCCACCGTGCCGGTGACGGCGCCGGGCTGACGGATCGAGCCGCCCGTGTCCGTCCCGATCGCGAGCGGGGCCGCGAACGCGCCCACGGCCGCGGCGCTACCGCCGCCCGAGCCGCCCGGGATGCGCTCGAGGTCCCACGGGTTGCGGGTCGGGCCGTACGCGGAGAACTCGGTGCTCGAGCCCATCGCGAACTCGTCCATGTTGGTCTTGCCGAGGATCGGCAGTCCCGCGGCCCGGAGCC
>JAAYZM010000493.1 GCA_012514835.1 Actinomycetales bacterium | reverse complement strand
GCCCACGGGTTCGGCGCGCTGAGCTGGGGTGACGTCGCTGTGGCGGACCGCCCCGCGCTCGCGCGCCAGTCGGACGCGTACGCACTCCTCGCGGGCTGGGGGGTGCCCGTCTCGCCGTACAACACGGTGGTGCGCGGCATCGACGCCGTGCGGGCGGTCATCGAGGAGTACGCGGAGCGGCGTCACGACCTCGAGCACGAGATCGACGGGGTGGTCGTCAAGGTCGACGAGATCGCCCTCCAGCGCCGCCTCGGTTTCACGAGCCGTGCGCCCCGCTGGGCCGTCGCGTTCAAGTACCCGCCCGAAGAGGTCAACACGAAGCTTCTCGACATCCGCGTGGGTGTGGGACGTACCGGTCGGGTCACGCCGTACGGCGTCATGGAGCCCGTCGTCGTCGCCGGGTCCACCGTGGAGATGGCCACGCTGCACAACGCGAGCGAGGTGGCCCGCAAGGGTGTGCGCATCGGCGACACCGTGGTGCTGCGCAAGGCTGGAGACGTCATCCCCGAGATCTTGGGGCCCGTCGTTGCTCTGCGGGACGGCACGGAGCGAGAGTTCGTCATGCCGAGCGAGTGCCCCTCGTGCGGTACGCCGCTCGCCCCCGCGAAGGAGGGCGACGTCGACATCCGCTGCCCCAACGCGAAGGAGTGCCCCGCGCAGATCCGCGAGCGTGTCTTCGCGCTCGCTTCCCGGGGGGCGTTCGACGTCGAGGCGCTCGGCTGGGAGGCCGCGGGTGCGCTCACGGACCCCGAGGCGGACCGGCCAGCGTCGCCGGACGTGTATCGCCCCGGCGGAGACGTCGGGGCCGAACCGCCCCCGGAGCTCCCCGCTCGACAGACCCCCGTGCTGAGCACGGAGGCGGGCATCTTCGACCTCGCGGCCGAGGATCTTGCGTCAATCCGCGTGTGGCGCGAGATCCGCAAGAAGGGCGAGGCGACCGGGCTGTGGGAGGACCGTCTCTACTTCTGGACCAAGCCCACCGCGAAGAAGGAGTCCGCGCCCGCGAGCAACACGTTGCGTCTGCTCGACCAGCTCGAGAAGGCCAAGGCGCAACCGCTGTGGCGCGTGCTCGTAGCCCTGTCCATCCGGCACGTGGGCCCGACGGCGGCCCGTGCCCTGGCCACCGCGTTCGGGTCGATCGACGCGATCCGCGGGGCGAGCCTCGAGGAGCTGTCCGCGGTGGACGGCGTGGGTCCCACGATCGCGGCGGCGGTCACCGAGTGGTTCGAGGTGGACTGGCACCGCGAGATCGTCGACGCGTGGGCCACGGCGGGTGTCCGCACGGCCGACGAGGTCGACGAGTCGATCGTGAAGACCCTCGAGGGGCTCACCGTCGTGGTGACGGGCTCCCTCGAGCGGTTCACGCGTGACGGTGCGAAAGAGGCGATCATCGCGCGCGGCGGCAAGGCGGCCGGGAGCGTGTCGAAGAAGACAGACTTCGTCGTCGTCGGACCCGGCGCCGGTTCCAAGGAGACCAAGGCGCGCGAGCTCGGTCTGGTGATCCTCGACGAGTCCGGTTTCGAGACTCTCCTCGCGCAGGGCCCCGCGGGCCTCGATGCCTCGTGAACGTGGTGGTCCGGCGCGCGGAGAGCGCCGAGGAGATCGAGGCCGCGGGGGCGATCACGGCCGAGGCGTACCTCGCCGACCGGCTCGTCACGAACGACGACGCGTACCTCGTCGAGCTCACCGACGCCCGGCGGCGTGCCACGGAGGCGATCCTGCTGGTCGCGCTCGTGCCGCGCGACGAGGGCGATCCCGGGGCGGAGCCGGACGTCGTGGTCGGTTCGATCACCCTCGCTCCGCCCGGGTCCTCGTACGCCGAGATCGCGGAGCCGGGCGAGCTCGAGCTGCGCATGCTCGGCGTGGCACCTGAAGCGCGCGGTCACGGCGTGGCCGAGGCACTCATGCGGGCCACGGTGCGCGAGGCCGTGCTGCTCGGCTACCGGCGCGTGGTGCTCTCGACGGAGGGCCAGATGGCGGCCGCGCAGCGGCTCTACGGGCGGCTCGGCTGGACCCGCGTCCCCGAGCGCGACTGGGGCCACGTCGAGATCCACCTGCGCGTCTACACGTGGCAGGCGTCCGCGCCGCCCGGGCCGCTCGTCGAGCGCGCCACGTGGCCGCCCGTGCGTGTCGAGCGCGTCGAGGGCTTCGAGCTCGGGATGACCGAGGGGATCACCCGGCGGGCGAACAGCGCCGTGCTGACGGGGGAGGCGTGGGACTCGCTCGACGCAGCCGAGCTCGGACGCAGGCTCACCGCCGTCGAGGCCGCGTACGAGCTCGTGGGGCTCGCGCCGTGCGTGCGCGTCGACTCACCCGTACCTCGCGAAGGTCAGGGGCCGACGGCGGCGGACCGGGTGCTCGTCGCGCGCGGTTACCGGGACTTCAGCGAGACGTTCCTGCTCGTGCGCGCGCTCGACGGGCCTACGTCCGGCGAGCCCGTGGGCGACGCGGTGCTCCCGGACGGTGTGAGCGTCCGTGTCGAGCGAGCCCCCGACGGAGGATGGCTCGATGTCTGGGCAGGCGACCGGGCGCTCGAGCGCTCGACGGGCCGACGCATCCTCACCGGCACGCCCGCGCACTACCTCACGGCGGTGCGAGACGGTGAGGCGGTGGGCGTGATTCGCGTGTGCCTCGTCGATGGCTCGGTAGCAAGTCCCGGAGCTGACTCTGGCGAGGGCCCTGACCTGGGCACAGCGGGTCCGTGGGCCGGGCTGTCCTGCCTCACGGTTGCGCCGTCGAGCCGCGGGAACGGCCTCGCTCGCATCCTGACTCAGGAGGCTCTCGCCGTCGCGCGCGCCGCGGGTGCGGAGCGTGCCTTCTCCCAGGTGCTCGTCGGCAACGCCGCAGCCATCACGCTGCACGAGCGCCTCGGCTTCGCCGTCGCGGGCGCCTACCGCTACGCGGAGCGAGCGCGCTGAGCACGGGTGCGCCCCGGGCCCAGCACCGCGCGCTCCTGGCACTGCCCGATTTGTTCGATCTCTGACATAATTGCCGCGTGCGCTTCGGCGCGCTGACCGGTCATGGCAACGGAGCAGACCTGGAGCAGACGTAGTGACGGCGATCCCCACCCAGCAGCGCGAGCAGCTCGAGCAGACAGAGCAGCCCG
>JAAYZM010000492.1 GCA_012514835.1 Actinomycetales bacterium | reverse complement strand
CTCGGCCTTCTTCGGCTCGGCCTTCTTCGGCTCGGCCTTCTTCGGCGCGGCGCGCTTGGTGGCCTTCTTCGTCGAGCGTGAGCTCGCCTTCGGCTCGCCGCCGATCGGCTCCTTCTTCGCGTCCCTGGTCGCGCGTCGCGACACGGGTCCACGCACGGGCACCCGCGCGACGAAGACCCAACCGACGCCCGGCACCGGCTTGCCGCCCCAGAGGCGACCGTCGTCGAAGAGCCACTCGTACTTCGGGTGGAACTCCTGGAACGAGTCGTTCGACAGGACCGTCGCGCCGGAGCGGTCCGCGATCTGCAGCACGAACGCGTCACCCCGACCGACCGCACCCGCGGGTGGGGTGAGGATCTCGCCCGCGTTCACCGCCGCCTCGTACTCCTCGCGCTCGGAGGGATCGATGCGATGCGCGAAGGTCGCGTCGACGACCACGACGACGTTGTCGAAGTGGTGCTCGCGGGTGAAGTCCGTGACCGCCTCGTCGAGCTGAGCGAGCGAAGGTGAGGTCCGACCCTCGGTGGCGATGTTGGATCCGTCGACGACGAGGTGGGAGTGGGCCATGACGAAGTAGTAGTGAATCAGGCTTCGCGGTCGAAGCGGCGGAAATGGTGGCCCGCGCGACGCGCCGATGCGCGGACCCTCATACCCATCGGGGGTATATCGCACGTACGATGCGCGGCCATGCGAGCGGTGCTGTTCGACTTCGGTGGGGTCATCCTCTCGTCGCCCTTCGACGCGTTCGCGGCGTACGAGCGCCGTGCCGGGTTGCCCGAGGGGCTGATCCGCACGATCAACTCGACCGACCCCGACACGAACGCGTGGGCGCGCTTCGAGCGCAGCGAGTTGACCCTCGACGGGTTCGTCGAGGCGTTCGAGGCCGAAGCCGCGGCGCTGGGTCACGTGGTCGACGGCAGCGAGGTGATCGGCTGCCTCGCCGGCGAGCTGCGCCCGGCGATGGTCGAGGCCGTCGCGCGCTGCCACGAGCACTTCGCGACGGCGCTGGTGACCAACAACGTCGTGAGCGGACGCGAGTCGTGGTCGAGCGGCGGCAGCTTCGCCGAGGTGCTGGATCACTTCGACGTCGTCGTCGAGTCGTCGGTCGTGGGATGCCGGAAGCCGGAGCGGCGCTTCTACGAGCTCACGCTCGAGCGGCTGGGCGTCGAGGCACGCGACGCGGTCCTGCTGGACGACCTCGGCATCAACCTCAAGCCGGCGCGCGAGATGGGGATGACCACCATCAAGGTCGTGGATCCGGGCGAGGCGATCGCCGAGCTCGAGGACGTGCTCGGCGTCCCCCTGCGCTGAGGCGGCGTCGCCCGGCCAGCGTGCGAGCCCAGGTCAGACGAAGTCGGCCGGTTTGTCCTCGAGCGGCGCGAACGCCGCGGCGAGGATCATGTTCTGCTCCTGCGCGTGGATCGCGTGGCTCCCCGTCGCCGGGCTCGCCTCGTCGGGCCGGCTGATCCGCCGGATCTCGAAGCGGTCACCGAGCGCCTCGTAGAGGCGGCCCTTGACGAAGTTCCACGGGCCCATGTTCTCCGGCTCCTCCTGGAGCCACACGAGCTCGGTCGCGTTGGGGAAGCGAGCGAGCTCCTTGGCGATCGCCTCGTAGGGCCACGGGTAGAGCTGCTCGACCCGAGCCACCGCGACGTTCGCGCCGAGCTCGTCGCGCATCACCGAGGCCTCCTGGCCGACCTTGCCCGAGGTCAGGATCACGCGGTCGACCGTCGACGCGTCGATCGCCTCGGAGGTGTCGCCGAGCAGCTCCTCGAACGAGCCACGGGAGAGCGCCTCGACCGGGGACCGCCAGCGACGGTCGCGCAGCCCGGATTTCGGCGTGGTCACGATGAGCGGCTTGCGGACGCTGCGGCGGATCTGGCGACGGAGCAGGTGGAAGTACTGCGCGGCCGTGGTCGGCTGGCACACCTGGATGTTGTCCTCGGCGCACAGCGTGAGGAAGCGCTCGAGCCGCGACGACGAGTGCTCCGGTCCCTGCCCCTCGTAGCCGTGGGGGAGCAGCATGACCACGCTCGAGCGCTGACCCCACTTCTGCTCGGCGCTCGAGATGAACTCGTCGATCACCGTCTGGGCGCCGTTCGCGAAGTCGCCGAACTGGGCCTCCCAGAGCACCAGGGCATCCGGACGCTCCACCGAGTAGCCGTACTCGAAGGCGAGGGCCGCGTACTCCGACAGCAGCGAATCGTAGATCGCGAGGCGCGCCTGGTTCTCGGACAGGTTGCCGAGCGGCAGCCACTCCTGGCCGTTCTCCCGGTCGTGATAGACCGCGTGACGCGACACGAAGGTGCCGCGGCGGGCGTCCTGGCCCACGAGCCGCACCGGCGTGCCCTCGAGCAGGAG
>JAAYZM010000491.1 GCA_012514835.1 Actinomycetales bacterium | reverse complement strand
GAGCCGAAGGGCTCCCGGCCGGTCGCGGCGAAGGCGAGCACGGCAGCCCAGCCCCACCAGTCGGAGTCCTCGGTGGGCTCGGCGCCGTCGAGCAGCTCGGGGGCGAGGTAGCCGGGCGTGCCGAGCACGATGCCGGTCGAGGTGAGGCGGGCGTCGTCGAGGCCTTGGGCGATGCCGAAGTCGATAAGCACCGGGCCGTCGGAAGTCAGGATCACGTTCGAGGGTTTGAGGTCACGGTGAACCACACCAGCGGTGTGGACGGCCGAGAGCGCGTCGTGCAGGCCGTCGGCAAGCGAGACCAGCTCGTCGACCGCCAGGGGCCCATGGGCACGCACGTGGTCGGTGAGGTTCTCGCCCGCGACGAGCTCGGTGACGATTAACGCCTCCGTCGAGTCCGCCTCGGCGTCGAGCACGGCGGCGACGGCGGGGTGGCGCAGGCGCTGGAGGGCCGCGACCTCGCGCCGCAGCCGCTCGCGCGCGTCCGGGTCCGCGCCCACGTGCGGGTGCAGCAGCTTGAGCGCGACCTCCGCACCTCCGCCGTCGGCGGCACGGTAGACCGCACCCATCCCGCCCGAGCCGAGCGGGGCGAGGATGCGGTAGCCGCCCACCTCTGAACCTGGCGCCAGGCCGATCCGCTCCATCACCGCAGGCTATCGCCGCACGCGCGGTGGTGCCCGGGTAGCCTCGATAGTGACCTAGGAGCTGATGTGCCCAACGGATATGACTTCGTCACCGTGGCGAACCGCCTCCCGGTGGACCTCACGGTGGCCGACGACGGATCGGTCACGTCGGAGCGAGCGCCTGGCGGTCTGGTGACCGCGCTCGAGCCGATCATGCAAGCACGCCACGGCGCGTGGGTGGGGTGGCCCGGTGCTGCGGATCTTGAGCTCGAGCCCTTTGACTCGGACGGCATCCGCCTCGTCCCCGTACCTCTCTCGGCGGGCGAGCTCGAGGACTACTACGAGGGTTTCTCGAACGACACCCTGTGGCCGCTGTTCCACGACGTGATCGCGCCGCCCGCGTTCCACCGCGAGTGGTGGGACGCGTACCGCCGGGTGAACAAGCGCTTCGCTGACGCCGTGGCGGGCGTCGCAGCGCACGGCGCGACGGTGTGGGTGCACGACTACCAGCTCCAGCTGGTCCCCGGGCTGCTCCGCGAGCTGCGGCCGGACCTCAAGATCGGCTACTTCCACCACATCCCGTTCCCGCCGTGGGAGATCTTCGCCCAGCTGCCGTGGCGCGCCGCCGTCATCCGCGGGCTCCTCGGCGCAGACCTGCTCGGCTTCCAGCGCGCCTCGGACGCGGCGAACTTCTTGCGCAACGTGCGGCGCCTCACCGACCTCAAGGTCTCCGGCGCGCTCGTGACGATCCCCGGGGAGCAGGAGCGCCAGGTGCGCGCGTCCGCGTTCCCCATCTCGATCGACTCCAAGGCGTTCGACGAGCTCGCCCGCAGCGAGGCCGTCCAGGCCCGCGCAGCGGAGATCCGCCGGGACCTCGGCAACCCGAAGACCGTCCTGCTCGGCGTGGACCGCCTCGACTACACGAAGGGCATCCGGCACCGCATCAAGGCGTACGGCGAGCTCGTGGCGGAGGGGCGCATGCCCGTCGGGGAGGCGATCCTCGTGCAGGTCGCCTCCCCCTCACGCGAGAAGGTGCGCGCCTACATGGAGCTGCGCGAAGACGTCGAGCTCGCCGTGGGGCGCATCAACGGCGAGGTGGGTGAGCTGGGCAGCCCCGCGATCGAGTACCTGCACCACACGTACCCGCTCGAGGAGATGGCCGCCCTCTACGTCGCGGCCGACGTCATGCTCGTCACGTCCCTGCGCGACGGCATGAACCTCGTGGCCAAGGAGTACGTCGCGGCACGCGTGTCCGACGACGGGGTGCTGGTGCTGTCCGAGTTCACGGGGGCCGCTGATGAGCTCTCCGGTTCCGTGCTCGTGAACCCGCACGACATCGAGGGCCTCAAGGACGCTATGGAATTTGCGGCACAGCTCCCACAGAGGGACGCCCGCCGCCGCATGCGCCGTCTCCGGCGCCGCGTGCTCGAGGACGACGTCGCGAAGTGGTCGGCAGCCTTCCTCGACACGCTCGACGCGATGCACGGGGGGCCGCGTGGCTGACCCGACCCAGGCCCTCGCCGCGCTGGCGGCAGACCCTTCGCGGGTGCTGCTTGCGCTCGACTTCGACGGCACGCTCGCGCCGCTCGTGGACCACCCCCTCGACGCCCGTCCCCTGCCCGCGTCCATGGCGGCCGTCGAGCGGATCGCGGCCGCCGGGGTGCACGTGGCCCTCGTCTCGGGGCGCGGCCTCGAGGAGCTCTCGACCGTGACCGGGCCCGTGCCCGAGGGCACGTGGCTCGTGGGCTCGCACGGCGCGGAGTTCGGTCGCATCCGTGACGGGGTGTACGTGCTCGAGCCGTTCGAGCTCAGCCCCGAGGCGCTCTCGAAGCAGGACGAGCTCATGACGGTGGCCGAGGACATCGCGGCCCGCCACGAGGGCGTCCTCGCGCAGCGCAAGCCCACCACGGTGCTCGTGCACACGAAGATGGCGCACCCCGACGTCGAGGCGCTCGCGACCGCGGAGGCCGTCGCCCTCGGCAATGCGCACAGCCTCAAGACGGTGGTGGGCAAGCACATCGTCGAGATCGCCGTGCACACCGCCCACAAGGGTGAGGGCGTCGACGCGCTCAGGCGTGCCCTGGGGACCACCGTCGTCGTCTACGTGGGCGACGACACGACGGACGAGGACGCGCTCGAAGCCCTCCGCGAGGGCGACGTGGGCGTGAAGGTAGGTCCCGGTCCGACGGCGGGACGCTTCCGGGTGGACTCCCCCGAAGCAGTCGCCGGGCTCCTCGAGGGCTTCGCCGGACGGCTCGAGGCCGCCGCCACGGGAGTGTGACGGACGTCCTCGCGGGGGTTTGCTGGCGTGTGGCAAGATGACCCGTGGTCGGCCCCCGACCGCGTGTCAGAGGAGACACCTGACACTCTTCACTACGGATCGTCCGGCACGTACCTGCCGGTGAAGGGATGTAACCGTGGCAACGGTGACGTTTGACAAGGCCACCCGGGTCTACCCCGGGACCGAGCGCCCCGCGGTCGACAAGCTCGACCTCCACATCGAGGACGGCGAGTTCCTCGTCCTCGTCGGCCCCTCCGGCTGTGGTAAGTCCACCTCCCTGCGAATGCTCGCAGGCCTCGAGGACGTGAACGAGGGTCGCATCCTCATCGGCGACCGCGAGGTCACCGACGTGCAGCCCAAGGACCGCGACATCGCGATGGTGTTCCAGAACTACGCGCTGTACCCGCACATGTCCGTCGCGGACAACATGGGCTTCGCCCTGAAGATCGCGGGCACCCCGAAGGCCGAGATCCGCCAGCGCGTCGAAGAGGCCGCCAAGATCCTCGACCTGTCGGAGTACCTCGACCGCAAGCCGAAGGCCCTCTCCGGTGGTCAGCGTCAG
>JAAYZM010000065.1 GCA_012514835.1 Actinomycetales bacterium | reverse complement strand
CGCCGCGGCAGACCTCGTGATCACGTGCTCGGGCAGCGGCACGGTGCTGGGCCCCGAGCACTTCGCGGGCCGGGAGACGTCACTTCTCGCGGGCAGCGCGAGCACGGCGCACGGGACGGTCGCGCCGGCGGAGCACACCGGCCCACCGCTCGCCGTCGTCGACCTCGCGCTGCGCCGGGACGTGGATCCCGCCGTCGGCGACGTGGCCGGGGTGCGGCTCGTGACCTTGCGGGACCTCGCGGGCCTCGCGCCTGGCCTGGGCGCGGAAGATCTCACGCGCGCCCGCGTGATCGTGGACCGGATCGTCGCGGACCTGGCGGGTGCCGACCGCGCACTGGCATGGGGGCGTGACCTGGCCGCTGCTCGCCGTCGGACACTCGACGCCCACCCGCCGCACGCCCGGCGCAGGTTGCACGCCGCGCTGCACCCCGCGAGCGCGCGGGCCCACGCCGCCGCGCGCGCGGGCGACCGCCGCGCATTCGACGCCGCCCTCGCCTCGGTCGCGTCCCTCGCGAACCGGGCCACTCGCCTCCCCTGACCAGCTCGGCCCCCGCCACCCTCCGCCCCCGCCGCCCCGGCGGCACCTCCAACTTGCGGTGAGCTGTGCGCGCACAACGCACCGAAAGGAACCCTCTGCGCGCATGACGCACCGCAAGTCGGGGAGAGGGGGCGCGTGAGGAGAGGGGGCGCGGGGCTCACAAGCACGGAGCGCCCGGTGTGCGGGGAGGTTTTCGTGGGCGAAACACTCCCGGGCGCCGGCGGAAACAGCGCCTGCTTAACGTCGAGGCATCCGAACGAGTAGTGGCGCCGTCCGGGGGCCGCTCGTGGGACCCTCGGCGCGCGCATCCCCTGGGAGGCAGCCGATGGTCACCGACACCACCGCGAGCGGTCCCGCGACGGCAACGACGCCGACGACGGCGGACGCCACCGCACCCGGCACGCTGACGGACCCGGCGAGCTCCACGAGGCTCGAGCGTCGCCGGGGCCGCTGGCTCCACGGGTGGGACCCGGAGAACCCCGCGCAGTGGGATGCCCAGGGCAAGTCGATCGCCCGGCGCAACCTCGTGGTGTCGATCGCGGCGGAGTTCCTGGGCTTCGTGGTGTGGGCGATGTGGTCGATCGTGGTGCCCAAGCTCCCCGAGGCGGGCTTCGTGCTCACGGCGGACCAGATGTTCTGGCTCATCGCGCTACCCATCCTGGTGGGTGCCACGCTGCGCATCCCCTACACGTTCGCGGTCCCCCTGGTGGGTGGGCGTAACTGGACGGTGGTTTCGGCGCTCATGCTGCTGATCCCCGCGAGCGCGCTCGTGTGGGCGGTCCAGCGCCCCGAGCTCGGCTTCACGGCGCTCCTGGCCGTGGCGGCGCTCGCGGGCCTGGGCGGTGGCAACTTTGCGTCCTCGATGGCGAACATCTCGTTCTTCTACCCGGCGGCCGTCAAGGGCCGTGCGCTCGGCATCAACGCGGCGGGCGGGAACCTCGGCACAGCGGTGGTGCAGCTCGTGGTGCCGCTCGTGGTGGTCACGGCGGGCGGTCTCGCGCTCGAGCGGGCGGGCCTCGTGCTGATCCCCGTGATCCTGGTCGTGGCCGTCGCGGCGTGGCGCCTCATGGACAACCTCACGGTGGCCCGCTCGGACCCGCGCGAGTTCGCGGCGGCGGCCCGCAACCGGCACACGTGGATCATCTCCTTCCTCTACATCGGCACGTTCGGCTCGTTCATCGGCTACTCGGGCGTGTTCCCGCTGCTCCTCGCGAGCGCGTTCCCCGAGGTGTCGTTGTCGCTCGCGTTCCTCGGCGCGCTCGTGGGCTCGCTCGCTCGACCGGCGGGCGGGATGCTCGCGGACCGCCTGGGCGGCGCGCGCGTCACCGTCGCGTGCTTCGGCGTCATGGCCGCGGGCGGTCTGGGCGTCCTTGTGGCCCTTCAGGCGCACTCGTTCGGGCTGTTCTTCGCCTCGTTCCTCGTGCTGTTCTGCGGCTCGGGGGCGGGCAACGGGGCGACCTACCGCATGATCCCGGTGGTGTTCGCGTTCGGCGCCGCCGACGACGACGCCCTCGCTCGCGCCCGCAAGGCCGCCGCAGGGTGCCTGGGCATCTCGGGGGCGATCGGCGCGCTCGGCGGGTTCGCGGTCCCACGCGGCTTCGCGGCCTCGACGGCGGCCACCGGCTCGATCGACGTCGCGATCGCCGTCCTCGTGGTCGCTTACCTCGCGATGGCCGCCGTGACGTGGGCCGTGTACCAGCGGCGCGGCACGGCGCTCGCGGCGGCGGGGGCGTAGTGGTCGACTCCCACTGCCCATACTGCGCCCTGCAGTGCGCCATGAGCCTCACCCCCGTGCACGGGGAGCGGGGGGCCGACGGCGAGACCCGGGCGGGCGCCGCACCCGAGCAGCGGTCCGGCGACGGCGCCCCGCCCCTGACCGTCCAGGGCCGCGGCTTCCCGACCAACCGTGGCGGGCTGTGCCAGAAGGGCTGGACGAGCGCCCGCGTGCTGACCGTCCCGGATCGGATCACCGTGCCGCTCGTGCGTCGCGGCGGCCAGCTGGTCCCCGCGACGTGGGACGAGGCGCTCGACCTGATCGCCTCCCGTGTGCGCGCGCTGCAGGCGGAGCACGGCCCGGAGTCGATCGCGGTGTTCGGCGGCGGCGGCCTGACCAACGAGAAGGCGTACGCGCTCGGCAAGTTCGCGCGCACGGTGCTGCGCACCCCGAACATCGACTACAACGGCCGCTTCTGCATGGCGAGCGCGGCGGCGGGCGCCAACCGCTCGCTCGGTGTGGACCGCGGGCTGCCGTTCCCGCTCGCGGACGTGGGCGGCGCGGACGCTGTGCTGCTGCTCGGCTCGAACCTCGCGGAGACGATGCCGCCCAGCGTCCAGCACCTCGCGGGGGCGCGCGCGGCGGGCGGGCTCGTGGTGATGGACCCGCGCCGCTCGCTCACCGTGGGCCTCGCGGCGGACGGCCAAGGCGTGCACGTCCAGCCCGTCCCGGGTACGGACCTCGCGGTGCTCCTCGGGCTGCTGCACGTGGTCCTCGCGGAGGGCTTGCACGACGCCGAGTACCTCGCGACCCGCACCACAGGGCTGGAGGACGTCGCCCGCTCGGTGGCCGCGTGGTGGCCCGAGCGCGTCGAGCAGGTCACGGGTGTCTCGCCCGCGACCCTGCGCCGGGTGGCAAGGATTCTCGCGGCGGCCTCCCCGGCGCGTGGTGGCGTGGGCGCGTACATCCTCACGGGCCGCGGTGTGGAGCAGTCGCGGCAGGGCACGGCCACGGTCAACGCGGCGATCAACCTCGCGCTCGCGCTCGGGCTGCCGGGCCGCGTGGGCTCGGGCTACGGCGCGATCACGGGCCAGGGCAACGGGCAGGGCGGGCGCGAGCATGGCCAGAAGGCGGACCAGCT
>JAAYZM010000007.1 GCA_012514835.1 Actinomycetales bacterium | reverse complement strand
CTTGAGCTCGGCGCCGAGCGGACCGTAGTCCCACGCGGACCGCGTGCCGCCGTAGATCTCTCCGGACTGGAAGACGAAGCCTCGGCGCTTGGCGAGTGCGATGACCTCATCGAGGGTGCTGGCCACGGTCCACATTCTCCTTCTCGGCTGCCGAGACCTGGCTGGCCTCGACGAACGTCCCAGGGTACCCGCCGGGGGCCCACCGGGAACCAGCGGAATCCCGTTTGACCGCGGGGCGCCACCTAGTTGAGAATGAGTCTCATGCTTAACAAGCGCAGCCTTCTCGTGCCCGGCGTCGCCCTCGCCGCCTCCGCCCTCCTCCTGACAGGCTGCGCCACCCCCGCCGACGACGGCCCCACGGGCGGCCCCCGCGTCCTCGCGGCCCTCTACCCGCTGCAGTTCCTCGCCGAGCAGGTGGCCGGTGACCTCGCGAGCGTCGAGTCCATCACCCCCCAGGGCGCCGAGCCGCACGACCTCGAGCTCGCCCCCGCCCAGGTCCGCACGATCGGCACCGCTGACCTCGTCGTCTACATCGGTGGGTTCCAGGCCGCCCTCGACGACGCCCTCGCCCAGCGCTCCCCCGCGCACGTGATCGACGCCAACGCCGTGCTCGGGCTGGGTTCGCACGACGCCGACGACGGCGGACACGACGACGGCGAGCACGATGACGAGGCCAACCACGGCGACTCGAACGATGACCACGCGGGCCACGACCACGACGGCGACCCGCACTTCTGGCTCGACCCGACCCTCCTCGCCGCCCTCGCGGACCCGGTCGCGGACGTTCTCGCCGAGATCGACCCAGCAAACTCTGCGACCTACGAGGCGAACGCCACCCAGATCGCGACCGAGCTGACCGCGCTCGACAAGGAGTTCGCGAGCGCGCTGTCGAGCTGCGAGCGCGACGTCGTCGTCGTCTCGCACGAAGCCTTCGGCTTCCTCACCGAGCGCTTCGGGCTGACCCAGGTGGGCCTGTCCGGGATCGACCCGGAGTCCGAGCCCTCCCCCGCACGTCTGCGCGAGATCCGCGCCACGATCGCGGAGCACGACGTGACCACGATCTTCACCGAGACGCTCGTCAACCCCAAGGCCGCCGAGGTGTTTGCCGCGGACCTGGGCCTCACGACGGCGATCCTCGACCCGATCGAGGCGCAGGTGGACCCCGACACCGACTACCGTGACGTCATGCGCGCGAACCTCGAGGCCCTCACCCTCGCGCTGGGTTGCGCATGAGCGTCCTCGCGGTGCGGGACCTGCGGGTCGACCTCGGTGCGCACACGGTGCTGCACGACGTCGACGTCGAGGTCTCGGCGGGCGAGGTCGTCGCGATCCTCGGCGCGAACGGTTCCGGCAAGTCCACCTTGGTCCGTGCCACGACGGGGATCATCCCCTTCCACTCGGGGCAGATCGAGCTGTTCGGCGTCCCCCTGGGCCCCCGCGCACCGCTCGACCGGGTCGGATACGTTCCGCAGCGCGTCTCGGCCGCGTCGGGCGTGGTCGCGACGGCGAGCGAGGTGGTCCAGTCCGGGCTCCTGGGCCGACGCCGGTTCCGGCCCGGCCGCGGTGCCCACGCCCGGGCCGCAGAAGCACTCGAGCTGGTGGGGCTCGCGGCAGCCGCCGAGCGACCCGTGACCGAGCTCTCCGGTGGGCAGCAGCAACGCGTGCTCATCGCCCGGGCCCTCGTGCGACAGCCCGAGCTGCTCGTGCTCGACGAGCCCGTCGCGGGGGTCGACCTGCCCAGCCAAGAGGCCTTCGCCCGCTCGCTCGAGAGGCT
>JAAYZM010000490.1 GCA_012514835.1 Actinomycetales bacterium | reverse complement strand
GGATCCGACGGCGAGGGGACGCTGCGGCCCGACGAGGTGGCCGAGGCCGTCGCGTGGCTGCGGGACGAGCGCGCTCGGTTGCGGTCCGAGGGCTTCGCGGTCGCCGAGGAGTTCGACGTCGTGCTCGACGGCGAGCTGCCTGCGGACCGTGCCGCTGCCGGCGCGCTCGCGCGTGAGTACGCCGACGCGGGCGCCACGTGGTTCATCGAGGCCTACTGGCGGCCTTCCGTCGCGACCCCCGAGTTCCAGCTCGAGCGCGTGCGCTCCGGGCCGCCGCTGCTCAGCTCTTGACGGGGACCTCGGGCGAGCCGAGCGACACGACGGGGCGAGCGGCCTCGATCTCCACGGGCGGCAGGTGCTTGGCCGGGAGGGTCTTGGGACGCCACGACTCGCGGCGCTGCTCGAACGCCGTGATGTCGGCCTCGTTCTGGAGGGTCAGGCCGATGTCGTCGAGGCCCTCCATGAGGCGCCAGCGCGTGTAGTCGTCCACCTGGAACGGCGCGACGATGTCCCCGCACGTGACGGTGCGCGAGACGAGGTCGACGGTCACCTCGGTACCCGGGTTGTTCTCGAGGACCTTCCAGATGAGCTCGATGTCCTCGGGGCTCACGACGGCCGCGAGCAGACCCTGCTTGCCCGAGTTGCCGCGGAAGATGTCCGCGAAGCGCGTCGAGATCACGGCGCGGAACCCGTAGTCCTTGAGCGCCCAGACCGCGTGCTCGCGCGAGGAACCCGTGCCGAAGTCCGGGCCCGCGACGAGCACGGAACCGGCCGCGTACGCGTCCTTGTTGAGCACGAACTCTGGGTCGCCGCGCCACGCGGCGAACAGGGCGTCCTCGAACCCCGTGCGCGTGACGCGCTTGAGGTAGACGGCGGGGATGATCTGGTCGGTGTCGACGTTGCTGCGGCGCAGCGGGACCCCGATGCCGGTGTGCGTGGTGAACTTCTCCATGGCGATGACTCCTCGGGGTCTCAGGCGGGCTGCAGCTCGGTGACGGGGGCGCCGTCGTCGGCCAGGTCTGCGACGGAGGACAACGTCCCCCGGATGGCCGTGGCCGCCGCGACGAGCGGCGAGACGAGGTGCGTGCGACCGCCCTTGCCCTGGCGGCCCTCGAAGTTGCGGTTGGACGTCGACGCGCTGCGCTCCCCCGGCGCGAGCTGGTCGGGGTTCATGCCCAGGCACATGGAACAGCCGGCGTTGCGCCACTCGGCGCCGAAGTCGAGGAAGATCTTGTCGAGCCCCTCGGCCTCGGCCTGCAGGCGCACGCGCGCTGAGCCCGGGACCACGAGAACGCGCAGGGTGTCGGCCTTGTGCTTGCCCTTGATGACGTCCGCGACGGCCCGCAGGTCCTCGATGCGGCCGTTGGTGCACGAGCCGATGAACACGGTGTCCACGGCGATGTCCCGCAGCGGGGTGCCCGCCGTCAGGCCCATGTACTCGAGCGCACGCTCGGCGGCGAGGCGCTCGTTCTCGTCCGCGATGTCCACCGGGTTGGGCACGGTGGCCGAGAGCGGCAGACCCTGGCCGGGGTTGGTGCCCCATGTCACGAACGGCTCGAGGTCGTCCGCGTTGAGGTTCACCTCGGTGTCGAACACGGCGTCGTCGTCCGTCCGCAGCGTCTTCCAGTACTCGACGGCCGCGTCCCAGTCCGCGCCCTCGGGGGCGTGCGGGCGTCCCTTGAGGTACTCGAATGTCGTCTCGTCGGGCGCGATCATGCCCGCGCGCGCACCCGCCTCGATGGACATGTTGCAGATCGTCATGCGGCCCTCCATCGACATGTTCTCGATGGT
>JAAYZM010000489.1 GCA_012514835.1 Actinomycetales bacterium | reverse complement strand
GGCCGCGCGCGATCTCGAGGAGCTCGTCACCGTGCCCGAGCGCCTCGAGCACGGCGTCCGCGCTCTGCTTGACGATCGCAGCGCGCGGGTCGTAGTTCTTGTAGACGCGGTGGCCGAAGCCCATGAGACGCACGCCGTTGGCCTTGTTCTTGACCTTCGCCATGAACGCCGAGGGGTCGCCGCCGTCCGCCTGGATCTGGGCGAGCATCGCGAGCACGGCCTCGTTCGCGCCGCCGTGCAGCGGGCCCGAGAGCGCGTTCACACCGGCCGCGACGGACGCGTACAGGTTCGCGTGCGACGAGCCGACGATCCGCACGGTCGACGTCGAGCAGTTCTGCTCGTGGTCCGCGTGCAGGATGAGGAGCTTGTCGAGGGCCGCGACCACCACGGGGTCCGCCTCGTACTTCTCGTACGGCGCGGCGAAGGCCATGCGCAGGAAGTCGTCCACGTAGCCGCGCGAGTAGTCCGGGTAGAGCAGCGGCTCGCCCGTCTGCGTGCGGTGCAGGTAGGACGTGATGGTGCGGACCTTCGCGAGGATGAGCACCGTGGCGAGCTCGACGGCCTCGGGGTCGAACGGGTCGAGCGACTCGGGGTAGAAGGTCGCAAGGGCGTTCACGGCCGAGCCCATCACGGCCATGGGGTGCGCACCCGTGGGGAACGTGCCCATGAACGTGCGGAAGTTCTCGTGCACGAGGGTGTGGCGGTTGACGCGGTCCGCGAACGCCTCGAACTCCGCGGAGGAGGGCAGCTCGCCGTGGATCAGCAGGTAGGCGACCTCGAGGAACGTCGACTGCTCGGCAAGCTGCTCGATCGGGTAGCCGCGATACCGCAGGATGCCCTCGTCACCGTCGATGTAGGTGACCTTCGACTCGCACGACGCGGTGTTCGTGAAGCCCGGGTCGAGCGTCGTCAGGCCCGTCTGGCCCAGCAGGGAGGAGACCGAGAAACCGCTCGACCCCTCGGTCGACTGCACGGTCGGTAGCTCGAGCGTCGTGCCGTTGGCGGTCAGTGTGACCGACGTCGGTGCCTGCGTCATGTGCGCGGCCTCCCTGGAAGTCCTTGGCGGGACGCCCCGCCCTCATTGGCTCCCACGACGGTACCTGCGCGCTGGACCACCTGACGAATCAGCGTCCGCCTGATCTCCCCGATCGACCCGTGATTCCCGTCACAGGTCACGCGCCGAGCAGGCGCTGCGCGGCCTCGCGGACCCGGACGTCGGCCGCCGTGAGGGCCACGCGGACGTGCTCGGACGGCCCGCCCGTGTAGAACGAGCCGGGCGCCACGAGGATCCCCTGCCCGGCGAGGTCCGCAACCGTCTGCCAGCAGTCCTGGCCACCCTCGGGGCGCACCCACAGGTACAGGCCCGCCTCGGAGCCGTCCACCACGTAGCCCGCACCCTCGAGCGCTCCCGCGAGCAGCTCGCGGCGCACGGCGTAGCGGTCACGCTGCTCCGCGACGTGAGCGTCGTCCGCGAGGGCCGCGGTCATCGCGGCCTGCACGGGGCCCGGCACGATGAGTCCCGCGTGCTTGCGCGCCTCGAGCAAGCGGCCGACGACGGCGGGATCGCCCGCGACGAACGCCGCGCGGTACCCCGCGAGGTTCGAGCGCTTGGACAGCGAGTACACCGCGAGCACGCCCGTCGGGTCCCCACCCGTCACGCGCGGGTCCAGCACGCTCGGCACGCCCTCGGCCACCCAGCGGGGCGCCCACGGCAGCTCCGCGTAGCACTCGTCGCTCACCACGAGCGCGCCCACCTCGCGGGCCGCAGCGACGATCTCGGCAAGCTGCTCCACCCCGAGCACCCGGCCGTCGGGGTTGCCCGGCGAGTTGAGCCACACGAGCCGCACGTCGCTGCGCTCGCGCAGCGCCGCGAGCCCGCCGTCGGAGGCCGGGACGGGCGTCGCCCCGGCGAGCAGGGCGCCCACGTCGTACGTCGGGTAGGCGGGCTCGGGGAAGACGACGGCGTCCCCCGCGCCGAGCCCGAGCCACGACGGGAGCGTCGCGACGAGCTCCTTGGAGCCCACGGTGGGCAGCACGGCCGCCGGGTCCAGCCCGGGCACCCCCCGCGTGCGGGCGAACCACGCCACGACGGCCTCACGCAGCTCGCTCGTGCCGTGCGTGGTCGGGTATCCCGGGCTGTCCGCCGCGGCCACGAGCGCCTCGCGCACCAGCGCGGGCGTCGGGTCCACGGGCGTGCCCACGGACAGGTCGACGATCCCGCCCGGGTGCGCGCGCGCGGTCGCGGCGAACGGGGCGAGCGAGTCCCACGGAAAGTCCGGCAGCGCGGTGGTGTGCAGTCCCATCGAGCGCGGGCTACTCGCCGGTCTGGGGCGGCAGGGCGGCCACGACCGGGTGGTCCTTCTCGATCAGACCGAGCTTCGCGGCCCCGCCGGGCGAACCGAGGTCGTCGAAGAAGTGCACGTTGACGTCGTAGTACTCGCTCCACTGCTCGGGGACGTCGTCCTCGTAGTAGATCGCCTCGACAGGGCACACCGGCTCGCACGCCCCGCAGTCGACGCACTCGTCCGGGTGGATGTAGAGCGATCGTTTGCCCTCGTAGATGCAGTCGACGGGGCATTCCTCGACGCACGCCTTGTCCTTGACGTCAACGCAAGGCTTGGCGATCACGTAGGTCACGGTCGGTCCTCCGGTCGGCCTCCCGGGAGGCCGTGAAGTGGTTGGCTCTGCGCGCACCGGGCGCTCGGGCCTAGTATCCCCCACATGGGCACCAAGCAGGACTCCCCGCCATGGCTCGAGTGGCCGCTCGGGTCACGGGTCGTGGTGCGCCGTCGTCTTCCCGAGGGTGGCTACAGCGACGTTCTGGGCGAGCTCGTGTACCGCTCGGCCGAGGCCGTCGAGGTGCTCGGGCACACCGGGACGGAGCGCATCGAGGCTGCCGAGATCGCCGTCGGCAAGGTGGTCCCCCCGCCGCCCGAGCGACGCGCCTACCGCGAGCGCGGCTGAGCGCGTCGGCGGCCCGCGTGGTCTGGGGTGCCGTCAGTCGTCCTTGGGCTTGGGCCCGCACACGATCGCGTCCTGCGGGTTGTAGCTCCACGTGAAGGACTTCTTCTCGACCTGCTCGCCCTCGAGGAGCAGGATGCGCGTGTTGGTCACCTGGAAGCCCGGGTTGCCCGCGGACTGGGAGATGCACCCGGCGGCCTGCGAGTACCGCGTGGTCGGGGCCACGATCCGTGAGCGCGCCGACTTCGAGGTCTGGACCTCGAAGTGCTTGGTGCCCCACACCTCGACGTAGATCCGGTTGTCCTTGACGTACGAGCGCAGCAGGGCACCGTACGGCGTGGTGTTCTTCCACTTCACGTCGATCGCGCCCTCGTAGATGGTCGCCTCGCGCCCCTCGGGGTAGCGGGAGAACCAGTACGTGTGGGGGCGGTGCTCGACGTCCTCGAAACCTGCGAAGTACGCCGCGTTGAACATCGTGGTGCCCATCTGGGACAGCCCGCCCCCGATGCCGGGCTGGATCACGCCGTTGACCACCACGGTCGAGTCGAAGTACCCGTTCTCGGCAGTGATGGGACCGATCGTGTCGTTGAGGGAGAACGTCTCTCCGGGCTCGACGAGCACCCCGGTGACGAGCTCCGCGCCCCGGATGAGGTTCTTGGTGCGCACCGAGTCGTTCGTGAGCGGGGTGTCGAAGGTCGACACGAGCTCGGTGATGCCGAGCTCCTCGAGCGCCTTCGTGGTCTGGTCGGGGTCCACCGGGGTCAGGACCACGTTCGCGGTGCGCGGCGAGCCGAGGGCCGCGTTGCGCACCGCCATGGCGACGTGCTCGGGGTCGAGCGTCGAGCCGGCCGTGCCCGCGACGATCGTCGGCTTGCCCTTGACGAACTCGAAGCGCGCGTCCTCGGCGTCGGACAGCAGGTCCGTGGTGCGCTTGAGGATCTCGTCCACGAGCTGCTCGCCGTCGAGGCGCAGCTGGAGCATGTCGCCCTCGGGGAAGATCGTCGCGGCCGCCGTGATGACGCCGACGGGCAGCTCGGCGACCTGCCCCTCGACCACCACGCCCACGGGTCCGGACGCGAGCGGCTTCGCGAGCTGGGCGAGCGCGCGGTCCGTCTCCTCCTGCGTGATGGTGGGCGCGACGGCGAGGGTCGGCAGCTCGACGGGCCGGGGCGCGGTGAGCCACGTGCGGCGCAACAGCTCGGCCGCGGCGCGCTCGTCGAGAGCGATCCCCTGCTCCGCGGCGCTCGCGTGGGCCGCGCCGTCCGCGAAGACGATGCGTCCGTCCACGGGGTCCTTGAGCAGCCCGACGCCCGCCGTCGCGACGGCCGCGTCGAGCGCCGTGCGCTCCACGCGCGTGACGGGCGGCTGCTCGCCGAGCCCGAAGAGGTGCTGCCACAGCCGCGCGGGCTCGAGCGTGAAGCCCGTGAGCGCGTCGACGGTCGCGTCGGCGTCGAAGGTCAGGCCCGCGACGACGGGGTCGAGCGAGACGGAGCTCTCGCCGGCGGTCACGACGATCGGCTCGGTGGTCACGGCGCGCAGCTCTTCCGTGAGCGTCGCGACGGCGACCTCCGCCTGCTGCCCGCCGATGTCCACGCCCGCGACGGTCACGCCGCGCGGGACGGTGTCCGCGAGCGCCCAGCTCGCACCGACGTAGCCCGCGGCGACCACGATGACGACCGCCGCGACGGCCCCCACGACGCGCCCTGCCCTGCGCCGGGGCTTCTCGGCCCCCGCGAACGCGTCGAGCGGGTGGGTGTCCGCCGTCGTCGTCTCGTCCTTCGCCATGTGCTCCCCGCCTGGTTCCGCGCGTCGTTAGCGGTGGAGTCTACGTTCCGCTCCTGGGCGCGACGGCGCGCAACCGCCCGCGGTGGTGCACGAGTCCTCCCGCGGTGGGCTCGCCCTCACCGAGGTCGAGCACCTCACCCACCACGATGTCGTGGTCCCCGGCGGGATGGATCGCGTGCGTGCGGCACGAGAACCACGCGGCGCTCTCGCCGACGACGGCGGCCCCTGACGTGGTGTCGCGCGCGTGCGGGACCCGCGCGAGCTGGTCGAACGCGGGGCGCCCGGGCGAGGCGAGCCAGTCCGCGACGGGGCCCTGGTGGTCGGCAAGGACGGACAGCACCCACGCGTCCTGCTCGTCGAGCGCCTCGCGCACGCGCGCGTCAGAGTGCACGCAGAACAGCAGCAGCGCGGGGTCGAGCGACACGGAAGCGACGGCACTGACGGTGCTCGCGAGGTCGATCCCGCGCAGGTGGAGGCTCACGACCCCGACCCCGGCGGGCAGGCGCCCGATCGCGGTGCGGTACCGGTCACGGTCCATCACTCAGTCCTCGAACCACCGGCTCGGTGCCATGAGCGGCAGCCCGAGCGCGACCACGCCACCAAGGATCCATACGTTGCCCCAGCCGCCGAGCGCGGGCACGAGGATGTCCCCGCCCGGTCCCACCTGCCACAGCGCGAGGACCGTTCCGACCCAACCGGCGGCGAACGCGAGCGAGCCGCTCCAGCCTTCCCACGCGCGAGCGAACACGCCCGCGGCGAGCACCACGGCGAGGCCGAGCGCGAGGCCCCACGGGGGCGTGGAACGGTGCATGACGGTCCCGACGGCGCCGACCGCGATCCCGAGGAGGAGGCACGAGGCGATGCGACCGGAACGAGCGAGCATGCCGCTCACGGTACCGGCCAGCCGGGCGCGTCGACGCCCGCGGGCCATGCGAGCGCGCGCACGGGGCCCGGCGCGGGCTCGAACACCTCGACCGGCCCGACCTGCAGCGGGACGTCGTTGCTCAGCGCGAAGCTGATCGTGCCCGTGTCGATCGTGCCCGCGCCTTCCGTGACTGCCTGGACCTGGGTCGCGTGCGCGCGCATCGCTGCGGCCACCTGGTCCACCACGGGTGCCACCGGCACCTCGACGCGCGGACCGCCGCTCGCCCGGACCTCCGCGACCCGGTGTGCGGGCACGGCCCACAGCACGACGGGGGCGGGTCCACCAGCAGCAACGTGCCGGGCCACCGCGCGCATCGTCATCTGATGCGCACGCACGTGGTCGGGGTGCCCGTAGCCGCCGTCGGGCCCGTACGTGACGACCACGTCAGGCGCGGTCGCGGCGAGACGGCGCGCGAGCACGGCTGCGGTGGCCTCGAGGTCCGCGAGCGAGAAGGCCGACGCCGGGGCGTCAGGGGCAGGGCCCGCGACGCCCGGGGACACCCAGACCATGCCTGAGTCCTCGAGGCGCGCGGCCGCCCGGGGGGCGCCGTCGTCGGCGAGCTCGTCGAGGAAGGCGCGCCGCGCCACCCCGAGCGCCGCGAGCGCCGCCGCAAGCTCTCCCTCGCGGTGCACCGCAAGGGCGGGACCGTCTCCCTCGAGGTGCGCGAGCGCCTCCCCGATCACCTCACCGCGCTCCCCGCGCGTGCACGTCACGAGCTCGACGCCGCCCGTGCGCGCCCACGTCGCGAGGAGGGCGCCCGTCCAGAGCGTCTCGTCGTCGGGGTGGGCGTGGACCGCGAGGAGCCCGGGCACGTCAGGCCCGCTTGGACCGCGCCGTGATCCGCGCGCGCTCCGTCTGGTCGAGGACCACCTTGCGGATGCGCACGATCTCGGGCGTCACCTCGACGCACTCGTCCTCGCGCGCGAACTCGAGGGACTCCTCGAGCGTGAGCTTGCGCGGCGGCACGAGGTTCTCGAAGGAGTCCGACGTCGAAGCTCGCATGTTGGTGAGCTTCTTCTCCTTCGTGATGTTGACGTCCATGTCCTCGCCGCGCGAGTTCTCGCCCACCACCTGGCCCTCGTAGACCTCGGCCGTGGGCTCGACGAAGAACGAGCCGCGCTCCTGGAGGTTGATCATCGCGAACGGCGTGACCTTGCCCTGACGGTCCGCGACGAGCGAGCCCGTGCTGCGCGTCTCGATGGGGCCCGCCCACGGCTCGTAGCCGTGCCCGATCGAGGACGCGATGCCCGTGCCGCGCGTCTCGGTGAGGAACTGCGTGCGGAAGCCGATGAGGCCGCGCGCGGGGACCACGAACTCCATGCGGACCCAACCGGTGCCGTGGTTCGTCATGGTCTCCATGCGGCCCTTGCGCTGTGCGAGGAGCTGCGTCACGGCGCCGAGGTACTCCTCGGGCACGTCGATCGTCATGTGCTCCATGGGCTCGTGGACCTTGCCGTCCACCTGGCGCGTGACCACCTGCGGCTTGCCGACCGTGAGCTCGAAGCCCTCGCGGCGCATCTGCTCCACGAGGATCGCGAGGGCCAGCTCGCCGCGGCCCTGCACCTCCCACGCGTCGGGGCGCTCCGTGGGGAGCACGCGCAGCGAGACGTTGCCGACCAGCTCGGCGTCGAGGCGGTCCTTGACCTGGCGGGCCGTGACCTTGTGGCCCTTGCCGCCCTTGCCCGCGAGCGGCGAGGTGTTGATGCCAATGGTCATCGAGATCGCCGGGTCGTCCACCGTGATGAGCGGGAGCGGGCGCGGGTCCTCGAGGTCCGTGAGCGTCTCGCCGATCGTGATCTCGGGGATGCCCGCGACGGCCACGATGTCGCCCGGGCGCGCCTCGGTGGTCGGGACGCGCTCGAGCGCCTTCGTCTCGAGCAGCTCGGTGATCTTCACGGACTGGATCGAGCCGTCCGAGCGCGCCCACGCGACCTGCTGACCCTTGCGGATCGTGCCGTTGAACACGCGCAGCAGGGCGAGACGGCCCAGGAACGGCGACGCGTCGAGGTTCGTCACGTGCGCCTGGAGCGGCGCGCCCTCCGTGTACGTGGGCGCGGGGATCTTCTCGAGGATCGTCGCGAACAGCGGCTCGAGGTCCTCGTTGTCCGGCAGCGTGCCGTCCGCGGGCTGGTCGAGCGTCGCGCGGCGCGCCTTCGCCGCCGCGTAGACCACGGGCACGTCGAGGATCGAGTCGAGGTCGAGGTCCGGGACCTCGTCGTGCAGGTCGCTCGCGAGGCCCAGCAGCAGGTCCGTCGCCTCCGCGACCACCTCGTCGATGCGCGCGTCGGAGCGGTCCACCTTGTTGACGACGAGGATCACGGGGAGCTTGGCCGCGAGGGCCTTGCGCAGCACGAAGCGCGTCTGGGGCAGGGGCCCCTCGCTCGCGTCGACCAGCAGGACGACGCCGTCCACCATGGACAGGCCGCGCTCGACCTCGCCACCGAAGTCCGCGTGGCCCGGGGTGTCGATCACGTTGATCGTGATGCCGTCCGGCTCCCCCGCCGCGACGGCCGCGGGACCGCGGTAGCGCACCGCGGTGTTCTTCGCGAGGATCGTGATGCCACGCTCCTGCTCCTGGTCCATCGAGTCCATCGCGCGCTCTGCGACGTTGGCGTGCTCGCCGAACGCGCCGGTCTGATGGAGCATCG
>JAAYZM010000064.1 GCA_012514835.1 Actinomycetales bacterium | reverse complement strand
TGGTGCAGCACGTTGAGCTCCACGGAGCTGACGCCCGGGAGTCGCTCGACCCGCTTGGCGACCTTCTCGGCGCTCGCCACGTCCGCGGTCTCGTCGAAGGTGATGACCCCGACGCCCTCGTCACGCGCGGTGACCGAGGCGGAGACGCCCATGGCGCTCGCGGCGCCGGCCGCCTGGGAGAGCCGCGAGGACCTGCCCGCGTACTCGACGATGAGCCCGGCCACTACGGTGGTGCTCGGCTCCACGGACGGAGCGGCGGACAGGTCGCGCGAGAGCGTGCCCGGGTCCTCGGCGCTCGCCGTCGTCGTCGCTGCGACGAGCGAGGCGAGAACCATCGCTCCCCCAGCGGCCACCGCGGAGACCCGGGTCCGGGTCGTGTACTTCGTCGAGCCGCCGTCGGCAAGCTCCAGCCATCGCGCCATGCGCGCGTCCTCCCCAAAAGGTGTGGTCATCGGACCAATCCCGCGAAGCGGGCGTTCCGTAGAATTCCTGCAGCCTAGCCCAGCGGGGCGGGCGCGCCCCGCCGGGACCGGGTGAGTTTCGCGAGCAGATCTACAGCGCGGACTTGAGCCGGGAGATCCGGCCCAGGAGCCCGTTGACGAACGACGGCGAGTCGTCGGTGGACAACGCGCGCGCGAGCTCCACGGCCTCGTCGATCGCGACGGCGTCATCGACCTCGGTCGAGAACAAGATCTCCCACGTGGCGAGCCGCAGCACGGCAAGGTCGACGGCGGGCATACGCTCGAGGGTCCAGCCCTGGGCGTACGTCACGAGGGTCTCGTCGATGCGGGACAGCTCCGCGCACACACCCTCGACGAGGTCGACGGCGTACTGCGGCAGGGGGGTCTGGGTCCCGGACTCGACCAACCGGTCCGCGAGGAGCGTCACGGGGTCGAGCCCGCGCTGTCCCGCCTCGAAGAGGACGTCGACGGCGCGCTTGCGGGCCTTGCTGCGAGAGGTGGGTGCCACTAGTCGTTCACGCGACCGAGGTACGAGCCGTCACGCGTGTCAACCTTGACCTTGGTGCCGGTCTCGAGGAACAGCGGGACCTGGATCTGGTAGCCGGTCTCGACGGTGGCGGGCTTGGTGCCACCCGTGGAGCGGTCGCCCTGGAGGCCCGGGTCCGTCTGGGTGATCTCGAGGACCACGTGGGCTGGCAGCTCGACGTAGAGCGGGATGCCGTCGTTCGTGGCGACGGTGACGGTGAGCGACTCGAGCATGAAGTTCACGGCGTCGCCCACCACGGCCTCGCCCACGTTGAGCTGGTCGTAGGTGTCGGTGTCCATGAACACGAAGTCGGTGCCGTCGCGGTAGAGGTACTGCATGTCGCGGCGGTCCACGTTGGCCGTCTCGATCTTGGCGCCCGCGTTGTACGTCTTGTCGACGATCTTGCCGGTCACGACGTTCTTCATCTTGGTGCGCACGAACGCGCCACCCTTGCCGGGCTTGACGTGCTGGAACTCGGTGACGGCCCAGAGCTGTCCGTCGATGCGCAGCACGGTGCCGTTCTTGATGTCGTTCGAGGTCGCCATCTCTTCGCTTCCTGTGGGGTGCGGGATCGCCCCGCAGGGCGCTAGACCGCCAGGCAGTCTATCGGTTCCCCCGCGCGCCCGTTCTCAGGTGACGAGCCCGAGCAGCGCGAGCGCCGCGAAGCCCACCGCGGCGGACCACAGCAACGAGACGAGGGACCCGATCACGAAGCGTTCGGAGGCGGCCGGGTCGTCGCGAAGCTGGGGAAAACGGCCCAGGCCCTTCACGGCGACGACGACGGCGATCCCCGGCGTGAACCCCACGAGGATGCACCCCGTCACGGCGAGCCGTTCGAGGATGCCGATCCACCAGCCACCGCGCAGCACGGCGCGGACCCGGGCGCCGTCCACGCCGTCGCCAGGAGCCGGCGCCGCAGCCGCCGGGCTCGCAACACCGACCTGCTTCCCGCCGTCGTCGGCGGTCTTCTTCTTTGCCGCACGGTCCGCGGCGTCGACGCGCGCGAGCAGGCGCCCGGTGAGCCACGCGCCCACCCAGACGGACAGGGCGAGCGCGGCGGCCCAGATGGCGATCACGAGCAGCACCTTCACGGGGTGGTCCCTTCTGCTTCGGTGAGGAGTCGTGCGGCCAGGGGGTGCACCGCGGACTCCTCGGCCCACATCGCGGTGCGCAGCCGTTGGCTCACGGCCTGCTCGGTGATCCCGAGCTCCCGCGCCACATCCTTCTGGGTCTGGGCCCCGCGCGCGAGTCGGTCCACGGCGGCCCAGCCGGCGTCGGTGCGGCGCGCGACCACGGCGCCGAGGAGGCGCAGCACGGCCTCGGCCTCGGCGGCGCGCTCGAGGGCCTCCCCCTCGACGGCGAGCGGCACGGCGGTCGCCTTGGACTTGGCGCGCTCGACGGCCTCGCGCGCGTGCACGAAGGCGGGACCGGAGGCTTCGCGGGAGGAGGCGGGCAGGGGCTCGTGGTCGGGGCCGACGCCGATCCCCACGCTCCATCCGCCCTCTCTGAGCAGGGCGAGCGCGACCTCGATCACCCGGTCGGGTGAGTCGAGCACCGCCTGGACCTCGTCACCGACGGTGCGCTCGAAGCCGCGCACGAATCCTGGCGCCGGAGCGGTGAGCCCGCGCGCAGCGAGAAGCTCGAGGAGCTCCGAGACGCGGTCGCCGCGCCGGGTGCTCCCTTGCTGGTCCACGGTCAGGATGAACATGGATCAAGGGTAAAGCATTGATTCAACTCAATCAAGCCGGTGGGCTTGATGAAGGGAGATCAAGCCAGAGCCTCGAGCGCGAGCCGGTAGGAGCCCACCCCGAAACCAGCCACCGTCCCCGTCGCGACGCCCCCGATCACGGAGTTGTGCCGGAACTCCTCGCGAGCAGCGGGGTTGGACAGGTGCACCTCGACGAGCCGCAGCCCGCCCTTCGTGACCTGGGCGGCCGCGTCCCGCAGCGCGTAGGAGTAGTGCGTGAACGCGGCGGGGTTGAGCACCACGTCGGTGCGAGCGTCGACGGCCTCGTGGAGCCAGCCCACCAGCTCCGACTCGTCGTCCGTCTGGCGCACGTCGACCTCGAGGCCCAGGTCGCTCCCCCACGCCGCTACCTGGGCGGCCAGCTCGGTGAAGGTCGCCGAGCCGTACACCTCCGGCTCGCGCACCCCGAGGCGCCCCAGGTTCGGCCCGTTCAGCACCAGCACTCGCGTCATGCGAACACCCTAGAGCAGCGGCTCACAGCGAGATCGCACCCGAGACGGGTGTCTCGTCCGCGATCTCCCCGTACGCCGCGACCAGCAGCGACCCGTCGGGCCCCTCGAGCCGCGAGGGCGATCCCAGGGCGTCGAGCACCACGAAGCGCAGCAGGTCCCCGCGGGACTTCTTGTCCCGGCGCATCGCGGCGAGGAGCTGCTCCCAGCGGTCCGCCCGGTACGTGACCGGAAGGCCCAGTGCACGCAGGACCGAGCGCTGCCGCTCGACGTCGGCCTCGGAAAGGCGCCCCGCGAGCCGCGCAAGCTCCGCCGCGTACACGATCCCCACGGACACGGCCGCACCGTGGCGCCACAGGTACCGCTCGTTGCGCTCGATGGCGTGGGCAAGGGTGTGACCGTAGTTGAGGATCTCCCTCTCCCCCGCCTCGTGC
>JAAYZM010000488.1 GCA_012514835.1 Actinomycetales bacterium | reverse complement strand
CGAAGGCTGGGGAACCCGACCCGCGCGAGTTGCCCGCGGACGAGGCGCAGGAGTTCTTCCGCGCGCGTGGCGTGGCCCAGATGTTCGCGGAAATCAGGCAGGACCTGCACGACTTTGGCGTCGATTTCGACGTGTACTTCCACGAGGACTCGCTGCACGAATCCGGCAAGGTCGAGACCGCGCTGGCGGAACTCAAGGCGTCGGGCGCGCTCTACGAGAGCGAGGGTGCGTGGTGGCTCCGCAGCACGGACCACGGGGATGAGAAGGACCGCGTGGTCGTCAAGTCCGATGGCAAGGCCGCATATATCGCTGGCGACATCGCCTACATCCGCGACAAGCACGAGCGCGGCGCGGATCTGTGCATCTACCTGCTGGGTGCCGACCACCACGGCTACATCGCCCGGCTCAAGGCGGCTGCGGCCGCGCTGGGATACAACCCGGACTCGGTCGAGGTGATCATTGGGCAGATGGTGAACCTCGTGAAGGACGGGGCGCCGCTGCGCATGTCCAAGCGCGCCGGCACGGTGGTGACGATGGAAGACCTCGTGGGCGCCGTGGGTGTCGACGCGGCCCGCTACGCGCTCGCGCGCTCGAGTGCCGACCAGACCATCGACATCGACCTGGACCTGCTCGCGTCTCAGTCCAACGCCAACCCGGTCTTCTACGTCCAGTACGCCCACGCGCGCGCCTCGGCCGTGGCCCGCAACGCAGCCGAGTACGGTATTGCGCGCGGCGACGACTTTGACCCGTCGCAGCTCACTCACGAGTGGGAGGGCAAGCTGCTGGGCGTGCTCGGTGAGTTCCCACGGGTGGTGACCCACGCCGTCGAGGTCCGCGAGCAGCACCGCGTCGCGCGCTACCTCGAAGAGCTCGCGTCGGTGTATCACGGCTGGTACGACCGCACTCGCGTGACCCCGCAAGGTGACGAGCCCATCGGCGATGTGCACCGCGCGCGCCTGTGGCTCAACGACGCCGCGGCGCAGGTGATCCGCAACGGCTTAGGCCTGTTGGGTGTGGGCGCGCCGGAGAGGATGTAGCCATGAGCGACGTGTGGCCCCGGACCATCGAACGCACCAGCGACGGCGCGCTCGTCGTGGGCGGGTGCGACGTGCGCGAGTTGGCGGAGCAGTACGGCACGCCGTTGTACGTGGTCGACGAGCGCGAGTTCCGCGACAGCGCGCGGACGTTCCGCGACGAGTTCTCCCGCACTTTCGCGCGCTACGACGCCGGCGTTGACGTGTTCTACGCCGGCAAGGCGTTTCTGAGTTCCAAGGTGGCTGCCTGGGTCCACGAGGACGGGCTCTCGCTCGACGTGGCATCGGGCGGCGAGTTGGAGATCGCGCTGCGTGGCGGCATACCCGCCGAGCGCGTCGCCCTGCACGGCAACAACAAGTCGGATGCCGAACTGCGCCGCGCCCTCGAGGTGGGGGTGGGGCGCATCATCGTGGATTCCTTCACGGAGATCGGCGAGTTGGCGCAGATCGCTCAGGCCATGGGCGTGGTCGCGCCGGTCATGGTGCGAGTCACGACCGGCGTTCACGCGGGCGGCCACGAATACATCGCGACGGCACACGAGGACCAGAAGTTCGGGTTGTCGCTCGCGTCCGGTGCCGCGCTCTCGGCCCTGCGGGCGTGTCACGAATCGCCGCACCTGAACCTGTTGGGGATCCACACCCACATCGGCAGCCAGATCCTGTCGCTCGATGCGTTCGAAGCGAGCGCCCAGCGGATGCTGCGGTTGCGTGCCGATTTCACGGCGGAGACCGACGCGCGGCTCCCCGAGGTGGACCTGGGCGGTGGCTACGCGATTGCGTACACCGAGGGCGCCGAGGCGCTCGACGTGCGGGACGCGGCTGTGGCTATCGCCGATGCTGTGGCTGGCGTGG
>JAAYZM010000487.1 GCA_012514835.1 Actinomycetales bacterium | reverse complement strand
TCGGTCAGCACGCGCCGGATCACCTCGGGGTCGGTCATGAACCCACCCTAGGCACGCGCACCGCCGCCCGCCCCCCAGCGTGGCGAGGAGGCCGGCGCGGGGCGAGGCACGGCGAGCCCGGCACGAGGCGCGGCGAGCCCGGCACGGCGCACGGCGAGCCCGGCACGACGCACAGCGAGCCCGGCACGACGCACAGCGAACCCGGCACGACGCACAGCGAACCCGGCACGACGCACAGCGAACCCGGCACGACGCAGGCGAGCACCGCGCGAGGCCGGCGAGCGGGGTGCGCGCCCGCCCATCCCGGCCGCCCGCGCTCAGTCCTGGTTGGCGAACACCGAGTCGAACGCGGCCTCGGGAAGCTTCCACAGCAACGAGCGCACGAAGTCGACCGCCTCGGCCGCCCCGTGCAGCCGGTCCATCCCGGCGTCCTCCCACTCGACCGAGATCGGCCCCGCGTAGCCGATCGCCGCGAGCGCACGGAACGCGTCCTCCCATGGCACGTCACCGTGCCCCGTCGAGACGAAGTCCCAGCCGCGCCGCGGGTCGCCCCAGGGCAGGTGCGAGCCGAGCACGCCGTGCCGCCCGTCGCGCGGGCGCACCCGGGTGTCCTTGCAGTCCACGTGGTAGATCCGGTCCTGGAAGTCCCAGATGAACCCGACCGGGTCAATCTGCTGCCACATCATGTGGCGCGGGTCCCAGTTGAAGCCGAAGGCCTCGCGGTGGTCGAGCGCCTCGAGCGTGCGCACGCTCGTCCAGTAGTCGTACGCGAGCTGCGCGGGGTGCACCTCGTGCGCGAAGCGCACCCCTTCGGAGTCGAACACGTCGAGGATCGGGTTCCAGCGCCGCGCGAAGTCCTCGTAGCCGGCCTCGATGACCGACTCGGGCACGGGCGGGAACATCGCGACGTAGTGCCACACGCTCGACCCGGTGAACCCGACGACGGTGTCGACGCCCATCCTCCGCGCGACGCGCGCCGTGAGCCTGAGCTCCTCGGCCGCGCGCTGGCGCACCCCCTCGGGCTCGCCGTCGCCCCACACGCGCGAGCCGACGATCGGTTCGTGCCGGAAGTCGATCGGGTCGTCGCACACGGCCTGGCCCGTGAGGTGGTTCGAGATCGCCCACACCTTGAGCCCGTAGCGGTCGAGCAGCTCGAGACGCTCGCGCACGTAGGCGTCGTCCTCCGCGGCACGCCACACGTCGAGGTGCTCGCCCGAGCACGCGATCTCGAGGCCGTCGTAGCCCCGCTCGGACGCGAGCCGGGCGACCTCCTCGAGCGGAAGGTCGACCCACTGGCCGGTGAACAAGGTGACGGGCAGCCGCCCCGCGCTGGTCATGACGCCTCCTGGAGCCGGTCGAGGAACTGGATGGAACGCAGCGCGAGCTCGTCCTGGCTCGCTGCGAGCGGCCGCCAGATCGAGGCCGCCGTCGCGATCGTGTCGTTGTCGCCCGTGAAGCTCTCGAGCACGAGCGGGCCCGCGTAGCCGATCTCGTCGAGCACCGCGAGCAGCCCGGGCCAGTCGCCGTGGTCGTCGCCGACGGCTCCCCGGTCGGTCCCGCACACCTGGACGTGCACGAGGTGCTCGCCTGCCGAGCGCACCGCGGCGAGCGGGTCCTTCTCCTCGATGTTGAGGTGGTAGGTGTCGAGCGCGAGACCGAGCCCCTCGCCGAGCAGCGGCTCGAGCGCCTCGAGGGCCTGCTCGGTCGTGTTGACTAGGCTCGTCTCGTAGCGGTTGAGCGGCTCGATGCCGAGCCGCACGCCCCGTTCGAGCGCGTGGTCGCGCACGGGGGCAAGGTTCTCGCGCAGCTCGCCGACGACGGCGCGTCTCTCCTCCCCCGTCATGCGCCACGTGCGCCCGGTCGCGGCGTAGAACGGTCCGCACACCGCCGCCGCCCCGAGCACCGCGGCGGCGTCGATGCACGCGCGCAGGTACTCCTGGGTCGCCTCGACCGCGGAAGGGCTCGCCGCGACGAGGTCACGGCCCGGCGCCATCGCGCCGACGACGCTCGCGGCGAGCCCGTGCTCGGCGAGCACCTCGCGCGCGCGCTGTGCGTCCCAGTCGCCCACGTTCTCGACGGGCATCTCAAGAACCTCGAAACCCATCGCCGCGACGTGCGCGGCAAGGCGCACGACGCCGTCGTCGTCGAGCGGTGAGGTCCACACCCACGTGTTGACCC
>JAAYZM010000486.1 GCA_012514835.1 Actinomycetales bacterium | reverse complement strand
GCGCAGGTAGCGCATGTGGGACGTCTCGGAGCGGTGCGCGTGGAACACCGGATGGGTCAAATACTCCGACGTGCGGTTCAGGGCCTCGGGCCAGACGCCGTCGATCGTGGGCTCGGCGCTGCCGTCGCGGGCGTCCGCCGCGGCGCGCGGGCCGTCGCAGCAACCGCCCCCGCAGCAGTTCGCGGGCAGCTCGGAGAGGACCTCGACGAACGCGGCGATGACCTGGGCGACGTGCGCCGGGGTGGTCACCTCGCTGGTCGAGACCTGGACGTGGGCGGGGCCGTCGGGCCACACGTTGATGCCGCGGGCCGCGGCCGCCGCGACGATCTCCGCCGCGCGGGCCGGGGGCACGTGGGCACGCACGGTGTCGAAGAAGTGCTCGTGCTCGACCTGCACGCCGTGGGCCTGCAGGCCGCGCGCGACGTCCACCGCGCGAGCGTGCGTGCGCTCGGCGATCTGCTTGAGCCCCTCGGGCCCGTGATACACGGCGTACGCGGAGGCGACCACGGCGAGGAGCGCCTGGGCCGTGCAGATGTTGCTCGTGGCCTTCTCGCGGCGGATGTGCTGCTCACGCGTCTGGAGCGCGAGCCGGTAGGCCTGCTCCCCGTGCGCGTCGATGCTCACGCCCACGAGCCGGCCGGGCAGCGTGCGCTCGAGCCCCTCGCGCACCGCGATGAACGCCGCGTGCGGGCCCCCGTAGAACAGCGGGACACCCAGGCGCTGGGCCGATCCCACCGCGAGGTCCGCACCGAGCTCGCCGGGCGGGGTCAGCATGGTGAGCGCCAGTAGGTCCGTCGCGACGGTGACGAGCGCACCGCGCTCCTTCGCCTCCGCGATCAGCGGGGCGAGGTCCCGCACCCGCCCGCTCGCACCGGGCTGCTGGACGACGACGCCGAGCACGGGGACGCCGTCGTCGTCGGACCCCAAGCCTTCCTCGAAATCCGTGACCTTGACGCCCAGGCCCGCCGCGCTCGCGCGGGCGAGCGTCACGTCGAGGGACTGCGGGAACAGGTCCGCGTCGATCAGCACCACGCCCTCACGCTTCGCGGCGCGGTGCATGAGCGCGACCGCTTCCGCGACGGCCGTCGCCTCGTCGAGGAGGGACGCCTGCGCGACGGGCAGGGCCGTGAGGTCGCTGACGAGCGTCTGGAAGTTGAGGAGCGCCTCGAGGCGGCCCTGCGAGATCTCCGGCTGGTACGGGGTGTAGGCCGTGTACCAGGCCGGGTTCTCGAGGATGCCGCGGCGGATCACGGCGGGCGTGACGGCCGGGAAATAGCCCTGGCCGATCATCTGCGTCATCACGCGGTTCTTGCCCGCGATCGCGCGCAGGTCCGCGAGCATCTCCGGCTCCGTGCGCGCGGGCGGGAGGTCGAGGGGCTCGGCGTCCCGGATCGTGGGTGGGACGGCGGCGTCAACGAGGGCATCGAGGCTCGGGTAACCCACCGTGGCGAGCAGGTGCTCACGCTCGGCAGGGCGCGGGCCGATGTGGCGGGCGGCGACGAGATCAGTCACGGGCAAGGCTCCAGATTTCCGACGGCGGGGCGCCTCCCCGATCTGTCATCCGACGCTAACGCCGACCTGAGAGTTTGGCCCAGGACCGTCGGCCTCGTGGGCGCGGCGATCGGGCTTGCACCGTCGGTGGGCCACCGCAGGCTGGCGGCCACTTTCCAGATGTGCCTCGCCGCGGCGGTACGGGGGCCTGAGAGATTCCCGGGGAGGGGTTTGCTCCTTCGGCGCCTCGCCGCTCGTGTCGCCCGGTGGGGCGGACTGCGCGGGAGGGCTCTCCCGCCGCGGTTCGTGCAGCTCGATGTGT
>JAAYZM010000485.1 GCA_012514835.1 Actinomycetales bacterium | reverse complement strand
TGCGCCAGATCGCTGACCGCCTCGGCATCAGCGAGGGCGCCGTGAAGCGCTACCTCTCCACGGGGGTCAAGCGCCTCGGGCACCTCGTGTCCGACGGCGGGACGGGGGCCGACGGCGTGCGCCGGGCGGAACCGGAAGAGACCGAGGTCCAGATCGTGAACCGAAGGGGGCTGTCATGAACAACGAGCTCGAACGCATCCTCGGCGAGGTGGCCGACTCCGCCTCCCACCGCACCGGCACGCTGCCCATCGGTGAGCTGCGCGAACGTGGCGTCCGGCGCCGCCGCACCCGGCAGGCCGGCTACTCCGTGGTGGGGGTCGCCGCCGCCTTCGGTCTCGCCTTCGGTGCGGCGCAGATCCTGCCCGACGGCGGACCCGTGGGCCCGGCCGACTCCCCGAGCCCAGCCCCCCCGACCGCGAACTCGTCTGCCCTGCTCGGCGCGTGCGGGACGGACGTGACGAACCTGCCCGCGATCGACGGCAGCGTGTGGCTCGAGCTCTCGAGCACCGACGTGACGGTGCCGGTCTGGGCCTCGTCCCCGGTCGAGGTCACGGTGCAGAACTTCGGCGCCAATCCGCTCGACCTCTCTCTTGGCTCGGGCCCCTACCTGTTCGCGGCGCGCGACGGCGTGGTGGTCGGGTTCTCGTGGCCCACCACGGTCCGCGACTCGACGCCCATCGAGTCGGGAGGCGAGGACGTGCGCGACGACTTCGGCCCGTTCGTCGAGTGCTCCCGTGGTGAGGTGCACCCTGCCGGCAGCCCGTCCGCCCGCACACCGCTGCCGGTGGGCGAGTACACGATCCACTCGGCGCTCACCCTTCGCGCGGACGAGCTTCGCGACACGTCCGAGTTCCCCTGGGCCTTCGACGTGCTGGGACGCGCGGGCACGCTCACGGTCACCGAGGAAGAGCCCGCGAGCGACGACCTCACGGCCGTCGACCTGGCCCTGCCCGTGTGCGGTGCCCCGATCGAGGGGTTCGAACTCCCGCCTGGTGTGCAGATCGACGACTTCCCCGCGCTCGAGGTGACGGTGGGTCACACGGGCGAGGACGCGGACGGTGTCGAGGAGTTCTTCGGCGAGGGCTACGGCGACCAGCTCCGGGTGACGTTCGACCACGTCAATGCGATCGAGAGCTGGGGCGAGTCGCGCGAGCTCGGCGCCGCTGTGGTGATCGCCCACGAGGGCGTCGTCGTCGCCGAGATGTCCTGGCCGGAGTGGAGCGAGGTGCGGTGGAACGGCTGGCCGCGCGGCGAGGGCCGGTCGATCGGCCCCGTGGGCGACTGGGTGGACTGCGCGAGCGGCGAGCACGGCCAGGTGCCGAAGGGTGACTACGAGATCCTCGGCTGGCGCACGGTCGAGGTGACTCGCCCCGACGGGTCGACAGGCGCCGTCACGGTCGGCTACCCCGCGAGCGCCTTCACGGCGTACGACTTCGAGGACCCCGACAACCCGGGCCCGTCCGCGACGGACTGACCGTGCGCGAGCGTCCCTCTCCTACGCGGAGGGGGACGCTGGCGTGCTCGGGGGCGGCAGGGGCACGGCGAGCGCCTCGGGCAGCGTGCGGTAGATCTCGAAGAGCTGCGTGAGCGCGGTGATGTGGAACACCTTGAGGATGCGCTCGGAGTCGATCACGAGCAGCAGGCTGCCCGCCGCGAGGCGCACGCGCTTGAGGACGCCCACGAGGACGCCGAGCCCGGTGGAGTCCATGAACCGCACGGCGCGCAGGTCGATGATC
>JAAYZM010000484.1 GCA_012514835.1 Actinomycetales bacterium | reverse complement strand
TACGACGGCCGCGCTCTCAAGGACCGTGGCGACCGGGCCGCGCACGAGTTCCTCGTCCGCGCGCTCGCGCACGTGCGCCCCGACGACGCGGTGCTCTCCGAGGAGGGCAAGGACGACCAGGCCCGGCTCGATGCCGATCGCGTGTGGATCGTCGACCCGCTCGATGGGACTCGTGAGTTCGCCGAGCGCGACGCAGACGGTGTGTGGCGTGACGACTGGGCCGTGCACGTCGCGCTGTGGACGCGCGACGAGGGACTCACCGCAGGAGCGGTCGCGCTCCCCGCGCGGGACCAGGTCCTCGCGACGGGACCCGGCGCCGTGACCGCGGCGCCCTCGTCGCCGCGCCCCTGGCGCGTCGCGGTCTCACGCACGCGTCCCCCCGGGCTCGTCGAGCGGCTCGCTGCGCGCACCGAGGTCGAGCTCGTCGCGATGGGCTCGGCAGGGGTCAAGACGATGTCGGTCGTCGTCGGCGACGCCGACGTCTACCTGCACGGCGGGGGGCAGTACGAGTGGGACTCAGCCGCGCCGGTCGCGGTCGCTCGCGCTGCCGGGCTCGTGACGACCCGGCTCGACGGCAGCCCGCTCGCATACAATCGGCGCGATCCCTGGCTCCCCGACCTCCTCGTGTGCCGCCCCGGCGACCACGAGCAGCTCGCAGGTCTGGTCCACGAACTCCTCTCCACGGCAGGTAACGACGAATGACGACCACGGTCCTCGGTCACGTGCGCGCGCTCGAGTACGAGAGCATCCACATCTTCCGCGAGGTCGCGGCCGAGATGGAGTCCCCGTGCCTGCTGTTCTCGGGTGGCAAGGACTCGATCGTCATGCTGCATCTCGCGCTCAAGGCGTTCTGGCCCGCGCGGATCCCGTTCCCGGTCATGCATGTCGACACGGGCCTGAACTTCCCCGAGGTCATCGACTTCCGCGACGCGATGGTCGCCGAGCACGGGCTCGAGTTGATCGTCGCAAGCGTGCCCGAGGCGATCGAGCGCGGCCTCGTGCGGCCCGAGCCCAACGGCTCGCGCAACCGCATCCAGACCCCCGTGCTGCTCGCGGCGGCCGAGGAGCACGGTTTCGACGCGCTCTTCGGCGGTGCCCGACGTGACGAGGAGAAGGCCCGCGCGAAGGAGCGCGTGTTCTCCTTCCGCGACGAGTTCGGCCAGTGGGACCCCAAGAACCAGCGCCCCGAGCTCTGGTCGCTCTACAACGGCCGGATCCACCCGGGCGAGAGCATCCGCTGCTTCCCCCTGTCGAACTGGACCGAGCTGGACATCTGGCAGTACATCGCCCGGGAGAAGATCGAGCTCCCCGACATCTATTACGCGCGCGAGCGCGAGGTGTTCGTGCGCAACGGCATGTACTTCACGATCAATCAGCATTGCCGCCCGAAGGACGACGAGGAGGTGTTCGTCGAGTCCGTCCGCTACCGGACGGTCGGCGACGCCACGCTGACGGCCGCCGTGCCGTCGAAGGCCTCCACTCCCGAGGAGGTCGTCGAGGAGGTCGCGGCGACCCGCATCACCGAGCG
>JAAYZM010000063.1 GCA_012514835.1 Actinomycetales bacterium | reverse complement strand
TCGTGGCCGCAGGCCCGCGCGCGCACGGACGAGCTGCTCGGTGCGTTCGAGCTGTCCGAGGCCGCGAACCGCTCCGTCAAGACGTACTCGGGCGGCATGCGCCGGCGCATCGACCTCGCCGCGTCCATGGTCATCTCCCCGCGCGTGCTGTTCCTCGACGAGCCCACCACGGGCCTCGACCCTCGCTCGCGCGGCCAGGTGTGGGAGATCGTGCGGCTGCTCGTGGCCGACGGCGCCACCGTCTTGCTCACCACTCAGTACCTCGACGAGGCCGACCAGCTCGCCCACCGCATCTGCGTGATCGACCACGGCCGCGTCATCGCGCAGGGCACGCCCGGCGAGCTCAAGGCGTCCGTCGGCACCGGGGCGCTGTCCCTGCGCGTCGTGGACCCCGCCGACAGGTCCGTCGCCGCCGACGTCGTGGCGCGCGTGCTCGGCACACCCGTCGAGCTCGCCGGGGACGTCGCCGCTCTCGCGGCGAGGGTGCCCGACGACGACGACGCACCCCGGCGCGCTGCGTCCTTGCTCCCCGAGCTCCATGCGGCCGGTGTCCGGGTCGCCGAGTTCTCGCTGGGCCAGCCGAGCCTCGACGAGGTGTTCCTCGCACTCACCGGACGGCGGGCCGAGCCTGACGCGGGCGAGTCCCCGGAGGCCGCCGTCGGACCCGAAGCCTCGGACGAGGAGGTCGCATGAGCACCCACCCTGTGAGCGACGCGCTCGCCGCGTCGCGTGAGACCAACCCGCTGGTCCAGGCCCTGGCGCTCGACACGCACCCTCGGCGGCCCGGCCCTGTCGCGACGTCCCTCGCGTTCGCGTGGCGCGCCCTGCTGAAGATCAAGCACGTGCCCGAGCAGCTGTTCGACGTGACCCTGACGCCCATCATCTTCACGCTCATGTTCACGTACCTGTTCGGCGGGGCGATCGCGGGGTCCACGGGCGAGTACCTGCAGTTCCTGCTGCCCGGGATCCTGGTCCAGACCGTCCTCATCACCACCGTGTACACGGGCTTTACCCTGAACACGGACATCACCAAGGGCGTGTTCGACCGCTTCCGCTCGCTGCCCATCTGGCGTCCCGCGCCCATCGTCGGTGCGCTCCTGGGTGACTCCGTGCGCTACACGATCGCCTCGGCCATCACGGTGGGGCTCGGGCTCGTGCTCGGGTTCCGGCCCGCGGGCGGCGTGGTGGGCGTGCTCGCCGGCGTGGGGCTGCTCGTGCTGTTCGCGTTCGCGCTGAGCTGGGCGTTCACGATCCTCGGCCTCGTGATGCGCACCCCCAACGCCGTGATGGGCACCTCGATGATGGTCCTGTTCCCGCTGACCTTCGCCTCGAACGTGTTCGTGGACCCCTCGACCATGCCGTCGTGGCTCCAGGCGTGGGTGAACATCAACCCCGTCTCGCACCTCGTCACGGCCGTGCGCGGTGTCATGGCGGGCACCGTGACGCTCTCGCAGGTGGTCTGGGTGCTCGTCGCTGCCGCGGCGCTCACGGCCGTGTTCGCGCCCATCACGATGACGATCTACCGGCGTCGCAGCTGAGCGACTTCGGGCGCGGCCTCTGAACCCCACCCACCTCTCGCCGAGTGAGGCAGTTTCGCCCCGCCCACTCTCGCTGAGTTAGGCAGTTTCGTCCGGCTCAGCCGAAGTCGACGCCCCGGATGGGCGGGCCCGCGTCCGCCCCGGCCCGCACCACCATGACGGGGCACGCCGAGTGGTGGAGCACGGCCTGGCTCGTGGAGCCGAGCAGCAGGCCGCGGAAGCCGCCGCGCCCGCGCGATCCGACCACCACGAGGTCGGTGGCCGTCGAGAACTCCGTGAGCAGCTCGGCGCCCGTGCCGTCGAGGGCGTGGCGTCGCACGTCCACGCCGGGGTAGTCCTCCGCGGCACGATTGACGACGACGTCGAGCCCCTCGGCCACGTCCGCGAGCACCTGCTCGTGGTCGATCGCCGCGGGCAACCACGCGAGCACACCAGCCCCGGCGGCCACGGGGATCGCGGCGACGGCCGTGAGGACGGCGCCCCATGCCTGGGCCTCCTCCATGGCGCGCCGCAGAGCGCACTCGGCCGCGGGCGATCCATCGACGCCCACCACGATGCGCTTCACGGGCTTGGGCGATTCGTAGCCCTCGCCGTCGGCGTTCTCCCGCAAGGGGACCACCACGGTGGGGCAGTGTCCGTGCGCGGGCAGCGCGCTCGAGACCGTGCCGAGCAGCCGCTCCGCGAACCCACCGCGCCCGCGCGTGCCCACCACGGCGAGCCGCACGGACTTCGACATCTCGACCAGCACGCTCGTGGCGTCTCCGGTGGCGACGCACGCGGTCACCTCGAGGTCGAGCCCTTCGACGCGCTGCTGGGCCTCGGCAACCACCACACGGGCGCCCTCGCGGATCGACGAGTCGTCGAGCGCCGCGTACCCGCCGTCGAGCGAGGCCGCCGCGAAAGAGGGCAGCGCGTACGCGCACACGATCTGCAGCGCCCAGCCGCGAGCCTTCGCCTCGGCCGCCGCCCAGTCGAGCGCGTGCAGCGAAGCGTCCGAGCCGTCGATGCCGACGAGCACGGTGTCTGTCCGTTCGACCTCAGGGTCGTGCTGCGTGTTCCCCACGTCTCCAGTGTGCCCCGAAACTGTCGATTCCGCTGCCCCTCCGGGCACAAACCTTTACCGTTCCGATGCAATCCCTTGCACCGACCGCACGTTCCCAGGTCTCGCCGTCGGCCCGGCCCGCTCTTTGCGGAACACGAGCGTCCCGTGGTGTTCCGCAAGGGGCCCTTTGCGACGGTGGCGTCCCGCAGAGCTGCGTGGCGTTCCGCAACGGGCGGTTCGTGGGCGTGGTGTTCCGCAGAGCTGCGTGGCGTTCCGCAACGGGCGGTGCGGGCAGGGGCCGACGGCGGAGGAGCGGGCCCGACGGCGAGGGGCGGGCCGGTCAGGCCGCGAGGTAGGCCTCCCAGGCCGGTTCTGGGGGACCCGCCGCGAGGAGGGCGAGGCCGCCCCGGGGCGGGAGCGGGGTGAACGGCAGCTCCCAGCCCAGCTCGACCAGCAGGTGGTCGGCCTTGCGGTGGTTGCACCGGGCGCACGCGGCCACCACGTTGGTCCACTCGTGGCGCCCACCGCGCGAGCGGGGCAGCACGTGGTCCACGGTGTCCGCGGTGGCCTCGCAGTAGGCGCACCGGTGGGCGTCGCGCTGCAGCACGGTGCGCCGCGTGGGTGGCACGGGGCGGCGCCGTGGCACGGCCACGTAGCGCGCGAGGCACAGCACGAGGGGCACGGGCACGGCGATGGACGGGGAGCGCATCATGCGACCGTCGGTCTCGACCACGATCGCCTTGCCCGTGGTGACGAGCACGACGGCGCGGTGCATGGTGACCACGCACAGGGGCTCACCGCTCGCGTTGAGGACCAGCGACCTGCGCGGCGGCGCAGCGGGCATCAGCATGGAGCGCCTCCTCGGCGTCCGGCCGGCGCGGGTGGCATCCCGCCCGGTCCCCGTCTCCTACGAGCGGCACCAGGTTACGCGCGCACATGCCAGAATCCACGCATTTTCGCCAGCACCACCGCCGTCGGCCCCGAAGATCCCATGCCGCGGCACCTCGGCCCAGCAACGCCGAAGGCCCCGCAGCCGGGTGGCGTGCGGGGCCTTCGAGCAGGTGCGGGGGGTGTCAGCCGGAGATGCGGATGAACGTGGGGCTGGACTGCCAGATCTTGCGGAACTGGATGGTCTTGCCGGGGCGCGGGGCGTCGATCTGCATGTTGTCGCCCGCATAGATGCCCACGTGGCCGGGCGTCCAGATGATGTCGCCGGGCTTGGCGTCCTTGCGGCTCACCAAGGTGCCGGCCTTCTTCTGGGCGGACGTGGTGCGCGGGAGGCTGATGCCGAGCTTGCCGAACACGTACTGCGTGAAGCCCGAGCAGTCGAAGCCCTTGGGCGAAGTGCCACCGGAGCGGTAGGGCACAACCACGTAGCG
>JAAYZM010000483.1 GCA_012514835.1 Actinomycetales bacterium | reverse complement strand
TCGTGCACCGGCTCAACGACTTCGACCTCGGCGTGCACGTCCTGCCGCCCGTGAGCTTCAACAACGCGTGGGCGCTGCCGAACAAGTTCTTCGACTTCGTCCAGGCACGTCTTGGCGTCGTCGTCGGGCCCTCGCCCGAGATGGCGCGGCTCGTGCGCGAGCACGGTCTGGGTGCGGTCGCGGAGGACTTCTCGGCCAAGGCGCTCACCGCGGTGCTCGACGCGCTCACCCCCGATCGGGTCACCGCGTGGAAGCAGGCCTCGCACGCCGCCGCGCGCGAGCTGTCCGCCGAGTCCCAGGTCCAGACCTGGCATCGCGCCGTCACCGCTCTCCTCACCTGACTGTCAGCCGCGCCGACTGACCGCCGCCCACGGCGACTGACCGCCCGCCGCGCCGCAAAGTGAACTTGTCCCCAGTGAGTGACCTTGCAGTCACTGACCCGGGAGATCCTCACTTACTCGCGCGAGGGGTGGGGGCGTCGGGCTAGAGCAGGAGGGCGCCGGCGGCGGCGCAGCCGCCGACGACGGCCCACGGCGGCACCCTGCGGGTCAGCAGCGCGACGAACCCGGCAAGGGCGAGGGCCCCAGCGGCGAGCGAGGTGACCCCGTGCCGCACGACGGGGTCCCACAGGGCTGCCGCGAGCAGCCCCACGACGCCCGCGTTCGCGCCGAGGATCGCCTGGCGCATCCCGCGCATCGTGCGCAGCCGCTCCCAGAACGGCAGGGTCGCGACCACGAGGAGCGCCCCGGGAAGGAAGATCGCGAGCAGCGCGACGGTCGCCCCGAGCGCACCCGAGGGTGGCGCGGTCGTCACCGCACCGAGGTACGCGGCGACCGTGAACAACGGCCCGGGAACCGCCTGCGCGGCCCCGTACCCCGCGAGGAACGTGTCGGCCTCGACGAGGCCCGGCTGGACCGTCTGCGCCTCGAGGAGGGGCAGCACGACGTGCCCGCCACCGAGCACGAGCGCCCCCGAGCGGTAGAACACGTCCACGAGGCCGAGCACGCCGCCGTCGCGACCCAGCACGGGGAGCACGAGCAGGAGGACGAGGAAGCTCGCCCCCCGCCGTGAGTGCGGCCCAGCGCGGCACGCGCACCGCGAGCCCACCTCCTGGCCGGTCCGGGACGGTGACCCGGCGCAGCACGATCATCCCGAGCAGCGCGGCCCCGACGATCACCCCGACCTGCGCGAGCGGCCCCGGTGCGAGCACCATGACCGCGAGCCCGAGAACGGCGATCGCGGCGCGCGGCGCGTCGGGGGTGAGCGTGCGCGCCATGCCGAGCACCGCGTGCGAGACGACGGCGACCGCGGCCGCCTTGAGGCCCGCGACCCACCCTGCGCCCGTGAGGTCCCCGAGCCGGGCGACCCCGACCGCGAAGGCGAACAGCGCGAGCGCGGACGGCAGCGTGAAACCTGCCCAGGCGACGAGGAGCCCGCGTCCGCCCGCGCGGTGCAGCCCGAGCGCCATGCCGACCTTGGAGGAGGCCGGCCCGGGCAACAGCTGGTTGAGCGCGACGACGTCGGCGTACTCGGCGTCGGAGAGCCACCCGCGCCGTTCGACGATCTCGGTACGGAAGTAGCCGAGGTGCGCGACCGGCCCCCCGAAGGATGTGAGCCCGAGCCGGAGGAACGTCGCGAACACCTCGCGCGCCGTCCCGCGCGGCCCGGGCGAGGCGCCGTCGTACGGCGGGCCAGTCGTCCCCCGGCGAGCGTCCACGTCAGCGGCGCAACAGCTCGGCGACGACGCGCTCGGCGGCCCGGCCGTCCCCGTAGGGGGTCGCATCGGTCTCGGGCGGGCGCGGCCGCATGACGGCCTCGCGCACCGCGGCGGCGTCCTGGGCGAGGACGTTCCAGCCGAGCTCGACCGTCTCGACCCACTCGGTCTCGGTGCGCACCGTCGTGCACGGCACGCGCAGCAGGAACGCCTCCTTCTGCAGCCCGCCCGAGTCGGTCACGACGCCCGCGCTCGCGGTCACGGCCGCGACGAGCTCGGGGTAGGCGAGCGGTTCGTGCAGCCGCACCGCGCCCGTGCCCCACGTGATCCCGGCTGCGGCAGAACGGGCCACGAGGCGCGGGTGGGCGAGCAGGAGCACGGGCTTGTCGAGCGCCTCGAGCGCGTCGGCGATCCAGCGCAGCCGTGCGGCGTCGTCGGTGTTCTCTGCGCGGTGCACGGTCGCGACGTAGAACCCGCCCGGGGCGAGGCCCGCTTGCGCGAGGAGCGTGCCGACGTCGCCCGCGGCGGCGTCGCGGGTCGCGTAGAGCACGTCGGTCATGACGTCACCCACGAGCACCGACCGCTCGGCCAGCCCTTCGCGCGCGAGGTGCTCGATCGCGACCTGGGTCGGGGCGAGCAGGAGGTCCGCGGCGTGGTCGGTCAGGACACGGTTGTGCTCCTCGGGCATCGCGCGGTTGAACGAGCGCAGCCCTGCCTCGAGGTGCGCGACACGGATGTGCATCTTGACCGCCGCGAGCGCCGCGGCGAGCGTCGAGTTGGTGTCCCCGTACACGAGCACCCAGTCGGGCCGGTGCTCGTCGAGCACCCCGTCGAGCGCGGAGAGGATCGCCCCGGTCTGCACGCCGTGGCTGCCCGAGCCGACCCCGAGGTGCACGTCGGGGTCGGGGATGCCCAGGTCGGTGAAGAACACCTCGGAGAGCATCGGGTCGTAGTGCTGTCCCGTGTGCACGATGACGTGCTCGGCGCCCGCGTCTTCCGCGGCACGCGCGATCGGGGCGAGCTTGACGAACTGGGGCCGGGCGCCGACCACCGACAGGATCTTCACGCCCGCCAGCGTAGGGGCTTGCACCGTCCGACGGCGGCGTGCCCCTAGCCTGGGTCGCATGCGCATCCTCGTCGCGACGACGTGGTTCCCGAGCCCCGGGCACCCCCAGGTGGGGGCCTTCGTCGCACGTGACGTCGCGGCTCTCGCGGCCCGTCACGAGGTGCGCGTCGTGCACCTCGTCGCCCCGCACCTTGCGACGGTTGGCGCGTCGTGGCGGCCCGAGGATCTCGAGGACGACGCCTCGCGGCGCCCGTGCGTCGAACGGGGGCAGGACGTGGTCGACGGCGTCCAGGTGCTCGACCTGCCGGGCCTCGACCCGGTCGCGGTGCGTGTGCGCCGCGTCGTGACCGACCTGCGCCGCCCGGACCACCTCGTGCGTGCGGGGCGGGTCGTGCTGGGAGCTGCGCGGGGTGCGGACGTGCTGCACACCGCGGCGCTGTCGAGCCTGCTCCCGCTCGCGGTCCGCCGCGTGCCGGTCCCGTGGGTGCATACCGAGCACTGGCACGGGGTGAGCTCGACCGAGGGTGACCCGCTCCCGCTGCGCCTCGCGACCCCCGCACTGCGCCGTCTCTTGCTGCGCCCGGACGTCGTGACCGCGGTGTCGGAGCTCGCGACCTCGCCGGTCCGCGCGCTGCGCGGTGACCGCCCGAGCGTGGTGGTCCCGTGCCTCGTGCCCCCGCCCGAGCGCGTGCCTGCGCGACGTGCGCCGGGTGGACGGCTGCGCCTGGTCGCCGTCGGCGGTCTCGTGCCGGGCAAGCGGCCCTTGCTCGCGGTCGAGACGCTCGCGGCGCTGCGTGACCTCGGCCAGGATGCCGAGCTCACGTGGGTCGGCGCGGGGCCGCTGCG
>JAAYZM010000482.1 GCA_012514835.1 Actinomycetales bacterium | reverse complement strand
TAGAACGGCATGCTCACGACGAACCACCTCCCCGCGGGCCCTGGGTCCTGCGCACCGTCTCGAGGTCGCCCACGACGTCGCGCAGCACGGCGTCCGGCACGCGCCGGTAGCCCTCCGCCGTCACGGTGACGACCACGGGCCAGATCTGGCGCAGGGTGTCGGGCCCGCCCGTCGCGGAGTCGTCGTCGGCCGCGTCCACGAGCGCCTCGACGGCCGTGCGGACGGCGTCCTCGGCGCCCTGCCCCGCGCGCCAGCGCTTCTTGAGCGAGCCGCGCGCGAACACCGAGCCGGAGCCCACGGCGTGGAAGTCGTGCTCCTCGTAGCGCCCGCCCGTGACGTCGTAGGAGAAGATGCGTCCGACGCCGCGGTCGAGGTCGTAGCCAGCGAAGAGGGGGACGACGGCGAGCCCCTGGATCGCGAGCCCCAGGTTCGACCGGATCATCGCCGCGAGCCGGTTGGCCTTGCCGTCGAGCGAGAGCAGCGCGCCCTCGATCTTCTCGTAGTGCTCGAGCTCGAGCTGGAAGAGCCGGACGAGCTCGACCGCGATCCCGGCCGTGCCCGCGATGCCCACCGCGGAGTACTCGTCCGCCGGGAACACCTTCTCGATCTCGCGGTGCGCGATCATTGCTCCCATCGTGGCCCGGCGGTCACCCGCCATGACCACGCCACCGTCGAAGGACGTCGCGACGATCGTCGTCGCGTGCGGGAACGAGGGCACCTCGCCGGGCGGCAGGTCACGGTGCCCCGGCAGCAGATGCGGGGCGTAGCCCGCGAGGAACTCGACGAACGACGACGTGCCGGGGGCCGTGAACGCGCCCGGGAGCCGCCCGCTGGAGTCGTGGCTCATCGGCGGATCACTCGCCGCCCTTCTGCACGAAGCCGCGCACGAAGGTCTCGGCGTTCGACTCGAGGACGTCGTCGATCTCGTCGAGGAGGGCGTCGACCTCCGCGTCGCGCGCCTGGGTGGACGGCGCGGCGGGCACGGGGGCCTCGGGCGCGTCCGGTTCGTCGCGCTCGATCCGGCGCTGCTCCTGCTCGGCCATCCCTGCCTCCTCGGGTTCGACTGACTGTGATCAAGCCTAGTGCGTGGCCTACGTCCCCAGGGCGGCCAGGAGCGCGCGCGCGTCCGCGCTGGCCTCGAAGAGGCTCTCGACGTGCTCGGCCGTGCCGCGCAAGGGGTCACGCATCGGGACGCGGCTGAGCGTGGGGGCACCGGGGACGTCGAAGACGACGGAGTCCCAGCTCGCCGCCGAGACGTACGCCCCGAACCGCGAGATCGCGCGTCCCCGGAAAAAGGCCCGCGTGTCGCGAGGCGGCTCGGTGACGGCCCGCTCGACGTCGCCCGGGTCCACGAGCGTCTCGACTGCGCCAGCCTGCACGAGCTTGGCGTACAGGCTCCGCTCGGGGCGAAGGTCCGACCACTGCAGGTCGACGGCGGCGAGCCGGGCGTGCCCCCACTCGACGTGGTCACGCCGGCGCAGCCCCTCGAGGACGCGCAGCTTCGCGAGCCACTCGACCTCGCGCGCGCACGAGGCGGGGTCCGTCGCGAGCCGGTCCAGGAGGGAGGACCATCGCGCGAGGACGTCGCGCGTCTCGTCGTCGTCGGACCGCGCCTCCCCCACCGAAGTGACCGCCTCGAGGTACTCACGCTGGATCTCGAGCGCCGTGAGGCGTCGCCCGTCGGCGAGCTCGAGCGGGAGCGCGAGGGTGAGGTCGTGCGAGACCTCGTGCGTCGCGGCGACAGGGTCCGCGAGCGCGAGGGCGTCGAGGCGCGCGAGGGCGTCCACGACGGCGGCGGGCTGCTCCAGCGCGGCCCCCTGCTCGATCAGCCACAGCACGAGCGAGGTGGTGCCGAGCTTGAGGTAGGTCGCGACCTCGAGGCAGTTCGCGTCGCCGCCGATGAGGTGCAGGCGGCGCCAGCGGTCCGGGTCCGCGTGCGGTTCGTCGCGCGTGTTGACGATCGGGCGGCGCAGCGTGGTCTCGAGCCCGATCTCCGCCTCGACGTAGTCCGCGCGCTGCGAGATCTGGAAGCCCGCCTTCTCTCCGCGCTGGCCGATCCCGACGCGCCCCGCCCCCGCGAACACGGGTCGCGTGACGAGGAACGGCATGATCCGGGCTGCGAGCTGGGCGAACGGGACGGCGCGGTCCACGAGGAAGTTCTCGTGCGTGCCGTACGTGGCGCCCTTGCCGTCCACGTTGTTCTTGTAGAGCACGACGTCCGGCAGGGCGGGGTTCTGGCCGAGCGCGCGCATCGCGGTGAGCATGACGAGCTCCCCCGCGCGGTCCCACAGCACGCCGTCGCGCGCGCGGGTGATCTCGGGCGAGGAGTACTCGGGGTGGGCGTGGTCCACGTAGAGGCGTGCGCCGTTGGTGAGGATCGCGTTCGCGGCGGCGGGGTCGTCGTAAGGCTCGACGGCGGGCCGTGCGACCTCGTGCGGCACCTCGCCCGACGGCGCGGGGCGGGTCGGGTCGTCCGTGAGGAGCGACGGGTGCGCGCCGGCCCGGTCGAGGCGGAAGCCGCGCGCGTCGAGCAGTGGGTCCTCGTCGTCGTAGTCCCAGCGGGCGCGGCGCCCCGTGCTCACGTGCGTCCCGTAGGCCGCCACGACGTAGCTCGACAAGGCCATCGGGTTGGCCCCGGGGCGCCCGGGCTCGAGCACGCCGTACTCCGTCTCGATCCCCATGACGCGGCGCGTGGTGGGGTGCAGGCTCACAGGTACTGGCCGGTGTTGGAGACGGTCTCGATGGTGCGCGCCGTCGCCGAGCCCTTCTTGCCCGTGACGATCGTGCGGATGAACACGATGCGCTCGCCCTTCTTGCCGGACACGCGCGCCCAGTCGTCCGGGTTGGTCGTGTTGGGCAGGTCCTCGTTCTCCTTGAACTCGTCGACGCACGCGACGAGCAGGTGGTCCACGCGCAGCCCGCGCTGCCCCGTGGCGAGGAGGTCCTTGATCGCGTGCTTCTTCGCGCGGTCCACGACGTTCTGGATCATGGCCCCGGAGTTGAAGTCCTTGAAGTAGAGGATCTCCTTGTCGCCGCTCGCGTACGTCACCTCGAGGAACTGGTTCTCCTCGGTCTCCGCGTACATGCGCTCGATCGCACGGTCGATCATCGCGTCGACCGCGAGCGTCGGGTCGCCGCCGTGCTCGGCGAGGTCCGCGGCGTGGATGGGCAGGTCGGGCGTGAGGTACTTCGCGAAGATCTCGCGCGCACCCTCGGCGTCGGGCCGCTCGATCTTGATCTTCACGTCGAGGCGGCCAGGTCGCAGGATCGCGGGGTCGATCATGTCCTCGCGGTTCGAGGCACCGATGACGATGACGTTGTCGAGGCGCTCCACCCCGTCGATCTCGGCGAGGAGCTGCGGGACGATCGTCGTCTCGGTGTCCGAGGAGATGCCCGTGCCGCGCGTGCGGAACAGCGACTCCATCTCGTCGAAGAACACGACCACGGGGTGCCCCTGCGAGGCCTTCTCCCGCGCGCGAGCGAAGATGAGGCGGATGTGCCGCTCCGTCTCCCCCACGAACTTGTTGAGCAGCTCGGGGCCCTTGATGTTGAGGAAGTAGCTGTGGGCCTCGCTCGGGTCGACGCCGCGCACCTTGGCCGTGGTCGCGGCGAGGGAGTTGGCGACGGCCTTCGCGATGAGGGTCTTGCCGCACCCGGGCGGGCCGTACAGCAGCACACCCTTGGGTGCCTTGAGCCCGTGCTCGCGGAACAGCTCGGGGTGCAGGAACGGCAGCTCGACGGCGTCGCGGATCGTCTCGATCTGCGGGCCGAGCCCACCGATGTCCGTGTAGTCGATGTCCGGGACCTCTTCGAGCACGAGCTCGGCGACCTCGGCCCGCGGCACGGACTCGAACACGAACCCGCTGCGCGAGTCGATCGTCAGCGCGTCCCCGATGCGCACGCCCTGCGCCTGCAGCACGCCGGAGAGGCGCACGACGCGCTCCTCGTCCGCGCGCCCCACCACGAGAGCGCGGTCCGTGCCGAGCAGCTCCTTGACGGTGACGAGCTCACCGACGGGCTCGAAGCCGAAGGACTGCACGAGCGTGAGCGACTCGTTGAGGAGCACCTCCTGGCCCGGCTGGACCTCGTCGAGATCCACGGATGCCGCGACGGCCACGTTCATCTTGCGACCCGCGGAGATCACGTCCGCTGTGCCGTGCGGCCCGGGGGCCACGAACTGCGCGTAGGAGCCCGGCGGCCTGGCGGCATCGTCGAGCTGGGCCCTGAGGTCGACGATCTGCTCGCGCGCGGCGTGCAGCGCCGAGGCGAGGCGTTCGTTCTTGCCTGCGAGGACCTGCACCTGGCGCTCGAGGTCCTTGAACTGCCCGTAACCGGGTGTCTCGGTCATCCCTACCCCCAAGCGGTGCGTCGCGACCTGGACCGTGCGTCACGACCAGCCTAGCTCCCGGCGTCGGACACCCCGGTCCGCGTCCAGCGCGAGCGGCCCTCAGCCCTCGCCCGCGGCCTTGCGCCGCGCGCGGCGCACCTTCGTCTCGGAGACGGGGACCTCGCCGAGGTCCTCGGGCGTCCACGCGGCGTCCGGGGCGGGGTAGGAACCCTTCGCGGGCCGACGACGGCGCTCCGGGGGCTCGACACCGTCCGCGAGGCGACGCGTGGTGAGCAGGAACCCGGTGTGCCCGATCATGCGGTGCTGGGGCCGCACGGCGAGGCCCTCGAGGTGCCAGCCGCGCACCATCGACTCCCACGCCTCGGGCTCGGTGTAGCGACCGTCGGAGCGCACGTCCTCGGCGAGCCGGGACAGCTGCGTGGTGGTCGCGACGTAGCACGTGAGCACGCCCCCGGGCGCGAGGGCGGACGCGACGGCGTCGAGGTTCTCCCACGGCGCGAGCATGTCGAGCACCACGCGGTCCACGGTGCCCGGCTCCGCGACGGTGGGCAGGACGTCCGCGAGGTCGCCCACGGAGAGGGACCACGCGGGGTGCGGGCCACCGAAGTGGTGCTCGACGTTCCCGCGCGCGATGTCCGCGAAGTCCTCGCGCCGCTCGATCGAGTGCAGCGCGCCCGCGTCGCCCACGGCGCGCAAGAGCGAGCACGTGAGCGCCCCGGAACCGACCCCGGCCTCGATCACGCGCGCGCCGGGGAAGATGTCACCCATCGTGACGATCTGGCCCGCGTCCTTCGGGTAGACGACGGCGGCACCGCGGGGCATCGACAGCACGTAGTCCGCGAGCAGCGGACGCAGCACGAGGTACTCCATGCCGCCCGTCGCGCGGACCACGCTGCCCTCGGGCTGGCCGATCAGCTCGTCGTGGCTGAAGTAGCCCTTGTGCGTGTGGAACTGGCCGCCCGCCTCGAGGGTGATCGTGTTGTGGCGTCCCTTGAAGTCCGTGAGCTGGACGCGGTCGCCCGCACGGAGAGGGCCTCGACGCTGCTCGGCGCCCGCGGGAGTGGAAGTCACGGTCCCCGAGTCTAGGGGCGCGTCAGCGCTGGAGCTGCCGCGCGACCTCGGCGTCCACCACGAGCGCGACGGGCGCTCCGTCGCGGAGCGCGACCACGACCGGCTGCACGCGGAACGCCATGACGAGGGCCATGAGCAGGTCCTGGCCCTCGAGGTTCGCGTCGATCACGGCTCCGGGACGCACCGGTGCCGCGACGGACCACGCGGGGGTCGCCTCGAGCGCAGCGGGCGGGACGGCGTCGAGCGCGGCCCTGTCGACGTACGCGACGGGCGCGCCGCTCTCGTCGACGAGCACGACCTCCGTGAGGCTCGTGCCCGCCGCCCGGACGCCGTGCGCGGCCTCGGCGGCCGTCGCGCCCCGGGGCAGCGCGATCGCCGCGCGGCCCGTGGACTCGACGGTGAGCCTGGACGCCCGCTCCTGGGAGACCGCCTGGCGCAGCGCGCCGCTCGCGCCCGACCACACGGCCACCGCGACCACGAGGGTCCACACGAGCGTGAAGGTGTCGGGCGTGCGACCCGAGACGAGGGGTCGCCCGAGCGCCCACGCGACGAGTCCGACGGCGAGCGCGCGGCCCACCCACGCCGCCGCGACCGTCCCGGTGTGCTGACGTCCCGTGACCTTCCACACGAGGGCGGCGAGCAGCTGGCCGCCGTCGAGCGGGAGCCCGGGCACGAGGTTGAAGCCCGCCACGAGGAGGT
>JAAYZM010000481.1 GCA_012514835.1 Actinomycetales bacterium | reverse complement strand
GAGCCCACACCCGAGGACCTCGGAGCACTCCCCCTCGACGCCTGGGTAGCGACGCACCTGCCCGACGGCACGAGTCTCAACCAGCTCGATCCGAGCGTGGAGGAGGCGAAGGCCCGGTGCATGGCCGAGCAAGGGTTCACCTACGTGCCCGCTCGCTCCGTCGAGGTCGCCAGCGAGGAGATCGCCGAACCGCCAGGGCCGGCTCGCGGTACCCGCGCCTTCGCAGAACGCCACGGGTACGGCATCGCGTGGCAGCTCGAGGAGTACCCACCCCAGGACGAGGAAGCGGCCGAGCCCGATCCGTCCGACCCCAACGAGCAGCTCCGGCAGGCGATGAGCGAGACAGAGCTCGCGGCCTGGACCCGGGCGCTCGTCGGGTCGATGGACGATCCACCGGACGACGATGGTCCCGTGGTCCCGGCGCGCGCGTGGGAGGAGTGGGGCTGCACGGGTGAGGCGCTCTGGGAGCACGGTCGGTCGCAGCTCGCCTACGTAGACCCGGACTGGCTCGAGGTCTCGGCGGAGATCGACACGGCCCAGCTCGCCGTCGCCGGGCACGACGACGTGCTCGCCGCGCGTGCGCAGTGGCGCGAGTGCATGGCGGCCGAGGGGTTCGGGGAGTGGTCCGCACCCGAGGACGTGGAGGTGGCGATGTGGATGGAGATGCTCAGGCCCCTCCACGACGAGAACGGGGTGCGGCTGCCAGACCCGGACCTCACGCCGTACGCCGAGCGCGAGCGCGCCGCCGCCACGGCGGACTGGGACTGCCGCGCCGAGTCTGACTATGACGCGCGCGAGCACGCGGCACGCAGCGAGCTGCAGGCGGACGTCCTTGAACGGCTCGGACCACGGCTCGACGCGTGGCTCGAGAAGTACTGGACCAACTGACCTGCGACCCTCTCGCACGCCACAAGGTGAAGCCTTAGTTCCCTCTCAGGGCACAAACGCTTCACCTTGGCGGGAACAGTCGCGTGGGCCGTCGGTCGCGGCGGCCGGACCCCGATCGGCGGTAGGTTAGCGCTCACAGCAACCAACCCCCGAGCGAGGAAGTGGACTGCCGCATGCTCATCGAAGGTTCCGGGGTGCGCCGCACCTCGACCCGGCTCGCCGACGGCCGCGAGCTCATCTACTTCGACGACTCCGAGCCCTACGTCTCGGGCGGTGCTACCCGCCGCCTCGACGACCCGCGCCCGCTCGCGGACCGCTACTCCCCCGTCCCGGACGCCGACGGCGTGGAGCAGCCGTTTAGGGGCCCCGAGCTGCGCCACGACGTGCTCACGGGCGACTGGATCCCCATGGCGTCGCACCGCATGAACCGCACGTTCCTGCCGCCCAAGGACGCCAACCCGCTCGCCCCCGCGAAGCCCGGCGCCGCGTACTCCGACGGCGAGATCCCCGCCGAGGACTACGACGTGGTGGTGTTCGAGAACCGCTTCCCCTCGCTCATGACGGTCCCCGGCGCGGGCGACGAGCCGTGGCAGGCCGACGGCGAGGAGATCTTCACCGCTCGCCCCGCGACGGGCCGCTGCGAGGTCATCTGCTTCTCCCCCGACCCGGACGCGTCCCTCAAGGACGTCTCCCCGCGCCGCATGCGCACCATCGTCGAGGCGTGGGCGGACCGCACCGCGGAGCTCGGCGCCCTGCCTGAGGTCGAGCAGGTGTACGTGTTCGAGAACCGCGGCAAGGAGATCGGCGTCACGCTCCACCACCCGCACGGGCAGATCTACGCCTTCTCCTACATCACCCCGCGCACGCGCGAGATGCTCGTCCAGGCCAAGGCGCACCGCGAGCGCACGGGCCGACTCCTGGGCCGCGACGTGCTCGACGCGGAGCTGCGGGCGGGCACGCGCGTGATCCTCGAGACCGAGCACTGGGTGGCCTACGTGCCGTTCGCGGCGCGCTGGCCCGTCGAGGTGCACGTCGCCCCGCGCCGCGACGTGCCGGACCTGCCCGCGCTGACGAGCGAGGAGCGCGACGACTTCGCGAGCG
>JAAYZM010000480.1 GCA_012514835.1 Actinomycetales bacterium | reverse complement strand
GTACGCCCGCCTGCGCAAGCACAAGGGGATGACGGTCGAGCGTGCCCGCGAGACGATGCTGGACATCTCGTACTTCGGAACCATGATGGTGCACTTGGGAATTGCAGACGGGATGGTGTCCGGCGCGGCGCACACCACCGCGCACACCATCAAGCCGGCCTTCGAGATCATCAAGACGCGGCCCGACGTCGGCGTCGTCTCCTCGGTGTTCCTCATGTGCCTCGAAGACCGCGTGCTCGTGTACGGCGACTGCGCCGTCATCCCCGACCCCACGGCCCCCCAGCTCGCGGACATCGCGATCTCGTCGGCCGAGACGGCGCTCCAGTTCGGCATCGAGCCGCGCATCGCGATGCTGTCCTACTCGACGGGCGACTCGGGCACCGGCGCGGACGTGGACAAGGTCCGCGAGGCCACCGCGCTCGTCAAGGAACGCCGCCCCGACCTGATCGTGGACGGCCCCATGCAGTACGACGCCGCCGTGGACCCCGCCGTCGGCGCCGCGAAGGCCCCCGACTCCCCCGTCGCGGGACGCGCTACCGTGCTCGTGTTCCCCGACCTCAACACGGGCAACAACACGTACAAGGCCGTGCAGCGCTCCGCGGGTGCGGTCGCGATCGGCCCCGTGCTGCAGGGTCTGCGCAAGCCGGTCAACGACCTCTCGCGCGGTGCGCTCGTGCAGGACATCGTCAACACCGTGGCCATCACGGCGATCCAGGCGCAGGGCCTGGACGCGGCCGCAGAAGGAGATCTGTGATGGGGAAGTCCCCCCGCGTCCTCGTCGTCAACTCGGGCTCGAGCTCGCTGAAGTACCAGCTGGTCGAGCCGGAGACGGCCACGGCCGTGACGAGCGGGCTGGTCGAGCGCATCGGCGAGCCGGGCGGCGTCGCGGACCACGGGGAGGCGCTGCGCGAGGCGCTCGACGCCCTCGAGCCGCTCGACGAGGCGGGCATCGTTGCCGTCGGGCACCGCGTGGTGCACGGGGGTCCGGACTTCGGGGCGCCGGTCCTGGCCGACGACGAGGTCGTGGCGAAGATCCACGCCCTGATCCCGCTCGCACCCCTGCACAACCCCGCGAACGTGCGCGGCATCGAGGTCGCACGCGAGCTGCTCCCCGACGTCCCGCACGTGGTCGTGTTCGACACGGCGTTCTTCCACACCCTGCCCGAGGCGGCCGCGACGTACGCGATCGACACCGAGGTGGCCCAGGAGCACGGGGTGCGGCGCTACGGGTTCCACGGGACCTCCCACCAGTTCGTGGCGCACGCCGCCGCGGAGCTCGTGGGTCGGCCGGTCGAGGAGCTCAACCAGATCGTGTGCCACCTCGGGAACGGGGCGTCGGTCTCGGCCGTGCGCGGTGGCGTGGCCGTCGAGACGTCCATGGGGCTCACCCCTCTCGAGGGGCTCGTCATGGGCACGCGCTCCGGTGACATCGACGCGGGGATCGTGTTCCACCTCGCGCGCACCGCGGGCATGTCGATCGACGAGCTCGACGTGCTGCTCAACCGGCGCTCCGGCCTCAAGGGCCTCGCGGGGGTCAACGACTTCCGTGAGGTGCACCGGCTCATCGCGGAGGGCTCGCAGGCCGCGCAGCTCGCGCTCGACGTGTACCTGCACCGGCTGCGCAAGTACCTCGGCGCCTACCTCGCCGTGCTCGGCGGCGTGGACGTCATCACCTTCACGGCTGGCGTGGGCGAGAACGACGACGCAGTGCGTGCCGGTGCGCTCGCGGGCCTCGAGCGGCTCGGGATCGTCCTCGACCCCGAGCGCAACGCGGGGCGGGTCAAGGAGCCGACCATCATCTCCGCGGACGGGTACCCCGTGACCGTCGCCGTCGTCCCCACCAACGAAGAGCTCGCGATCGCACGCCAGGCGCTCGCGCTCACGTAGGCCCTGGCCACGGACGGGCCTGGTACTGGACTGGTCGCGGGCGCTAGCGTCGGGGCATGGCCAAGGAGAACGCTCAGCCCGTCCGCGTGCCCCAGCTGCTGTTCGGGCTGGTGCTGCTCGGCGTCGGTGTCGCGCTGCTGCTCAGCAGGCTCGACATCGTCGACGTGTCCTTCTGGGACATCCTCGGCACGTGGTGGCCGCTGCTCATCATCGCGGCCGGGCTCGCAGCGCTCGGCACCGTGCCGCGCGCGTGGCCCGGCCCCGTCGCCGTCATCGCGGTCGGGGTGTTTCTCCAGCTCGCCCGGCTCGACCTGTTCGAGCTCGACCTGTCGACGCTCATCTGGCCCGTCATCCTCATCGCCCTGGGCCTCGCGCTCATCGTGCGCGTCGGGCGGACACCCTCGGACTCCGCGGACACGATCCAGCAGACCGTGTTCTGGTGGGGCGCGGCCCGCAAGTCACGTTCGCAGCAGTTCCGCAGCGCCACCCTCACGGCCGTGATGGGCGGGATCGAGGTCGACCTGCGCGAGGCGGACATCCAGGGCCGCGCGGACATCTCGATCTTCACGTTCTGGGGTGGCGTCGAGATCAAGGTGCCACCCACGTGGCGCGTCACAGTGCGCGGCCTGCCGCTCCTGGGCGGATGGGACGACAAGACGCTCGAGCCCGCGGACCCGAACGCACCCGAGCTCGTGGTCCACGTGACCACGATCATGGCGGGCGCGGAAGTCCGGAACTAGAGACCCAGCGCGTCCCGCACATCACGGCTCACGAGGGCCAGGGCGGCGGCACGGGCCTGGGCGGCGCCCGACGACGAGCGCGCGGCCTGGGCGATGAGCCGGCACTGGTCGGCCGTGTGGTGACGCAGCGCGAACCGCACGAGCGGGGTGGCCGAGACGGACATCGACAGGCTCGTCACCCCGAGCCCGTGCAGCACGAGCGCCATCACGGGGTCACCCGCGGACTCGCCGCACACGCCTACCGGCTTGCCCGCCTCGAGCCCGGCCATCGCTGTGGCGGCGACCAGGTCGAGCACGGCGGGCTGCCAGATGTCGAGCAGGTCGGACAGCTCGCCGCGCAGGCGGTCCGTGGCCATCGTGTATTGCGTGAGGTCGTTGGTGCCGAGGGACACGAAGTCCACCTGGTCGAGGATCTCGCGCGCGCGCAAGGCCGCGGCCGGGATCTCGATCATGACGCCCACGGTCTCGACGCCGTGCCCGCGCGCCCGCTCGGCGAAGTCGCGCGCCTCGGCGGGCGTCGCGATCATCGGGGCCATGACCCACGGGGACACGCCCGATCGGCGGCCGGCGTCGGCGAGCGCGGCGAGCTGCGTGTCGAGCAGCGACTCGTCGATCCGCACGAGGCGGTAGCCGCGCACCCCGAGGGCCGGGTTGTCCTCGTCCGGCTGGGTCGCGAACGCGAGCGGCTTGTCCGCCCCCGCGTCGAGGGTGCGGATCACGACCTTGCGCCCGCCGAAGGTCTCGAGGACCCGCGCGTAGACGTCCGCCTGCTCCTCGACGGTCGGGGCGGTGTTCCGGTCGAGGAACAGCACCTCGGTGCGGAACAGCCCGACACCGTCGACGGCGGCGGGAGCGGCCCGCGTCGCGTCGACGGCCGTGCCGATGTTGGCGAGGAGCTGGACGGGCACGCCGTCGGCGGTCGCGGCGGGGGCGTCGTCGGACGCGAGCTCCGCAATCACCTCGACGCGCCGCGCGATGGCCTCGCGCAGCGCGGGCGAGGGGTCCTTCGTGACGGTGCCGTGCGCGGCGTCGACCGCCACGACGTCGCCGTCGAGCAGCGAGCCCACGCCGTCGGCCCGCACGACGCAGGGGATGCCGAGCTGGGCGGCGATGATCGCCGTGTGGGAGGTGGGTCCACCGAGCCGCGTGACGATCGCCGCGGTGTTGTCGAGGTCGAGCGTCGCGGTGTCCGCGGGCGAGAAGTCCTCGGCCACCACGATCGAGGGCTCCCTCAGCGTCGGGACGCCCGGCTCGGCCACCCCGAGCACACGCGCGACCACCCGGTCGCGCACCGAGCGCAGGTCCGTGACGCGTTCGGCGAGGTAGCCACCGGCGGAGAGAAACATCTGCGCGAAGGTGTCCACGACCTGCTCGACGGCGTTCGCCGGGCCGGTCCCGGAGTCGATGAGCGCGTCGATCTCCTCGCGCAGCGCAGGGTCCTGCGCCATCTGGGCCGTCGC
>JAAYZM010000479.1 GCA_012514835.1 Actinomycetales bacterium | reverse complement strand
TCCCTAACAAATCGCGTTAGCACTCGCAAGCCTCGAGTGCCAGACCTGGGACGATTCGCCCGCACGAGGGCCGCTCAGTCGCCCGGCATCACCCTCGAAGCCCCGGTGGACGGCGCGCGCAGGCCATGCGGTGGATCCATGCTCGCCGCCGCCGTCACACGCTTCGCCCCCGACGACCCCTCGGGCGAGCACCTGTTCCGACGCGGACACTTCACCGTAGGTGTGCAGCCAGACGACCGTCTTGCCTAGCGCGACTGCACGTGACCACGGCTCGGTCGCTCGTCAGAGGCACCCCCACTCCAGGGGTGGTGAGCTCGTCGGCGAACCGCTCGGTGAATGCGGGGTGCGACACCGTAGCGACCACATAGGTGAGGAGGTCGTCGTCAGCGACCTCAACGCCGAGGGCGGCGGCAAGACTTGAGACCAGGCCCGGGGCGACATTCACAGTGTCGTCGGCGTGGAGCAGCGCCGCTAGTAAATGAACTCGTAGCCGGTGAAGAACTGATCGTTGAGGTCGATGGACGTGTAGTAGCGGATCTTGACGTCCTCACCACTGCTGAGTGCGGCGATCCCCTCACACTCGACCAACCGGACCATGACCTCATCCTCGGGAATCACTAGTTCACCCCCGACATAGTCGTCGAAGCGATAGTCGACAACTTCCGAACGGTAGATCTGCAGAACTCTGGGGCTCCCGCCACCGTCGTCGCTCGCGGAGACCTCGAGGACGTCGAGAATCAAGTCCTCGCAATACTCGGCTGGAGTCGGGAACTCGGGTTCGGGTTCGGGTTCGGGTTCGGGTTCGGGTTCGACGGACGGTTCGGGCGGCGGCGGCGCGGGGCGTGGCGACTCCGTCACGAGCTCACTCGGCGACGCGGCGACAGAGGGCGGCACTAAGTCGTCGCTCGTCCCCGGTCCTTCGGCAGTCGGGGAACATGCGCACAGTAGAAGGGTCACCATGACCGCACCCCTGGCGCTGGATCCAGTCGTGTGACTGATGTCGTTCCTCCCTACCCCCATCTCACCAACCTCATATATCGGCTACGTGAGGGAGGAACTGAAGCCAGCCGAACCAATGCATCCGCTAAGGCAACCCACGAAGTGAGTTGCCTTAGCAGGCGCGTCATCCCATAGCGTGGGGGGATGCTCGCCGCCTACGTCGCCCGGTTCGATGCGGACCGCCCCCTCGAGGGCCTCGAGGTCGGTGACGTCCCCGACGCGGCGCCACCCGTCGCGCACCCGGACTGGGCCGTCGTCGACGTGCGTGCCGCCGCGCTCAACCAGCACGACCTGTGGTCGCTGCGCGGAGTGGGCCTCAAGGAAGAGCAGCTGCCGATGGTGCTCGGTTGCGACGCCGCCGGGACCGTCGACGGGCGCGACGTGATCGTGCACGCCGTCGTCGGCGCGCTTCCCGCCAAGGGCACCCCTGAGGGGACCGAGCCGCGCTCGCTGCTGTCCGAGCGCTACCCGGGAACTCTCGCCGAGCGCGTCGTCGTGCCGCACGAGAACCTCGTCGACAAGCCGTCGTGGCTCTCCTGGGAAGAGGCCGCGTGCCTGCCGACCGCGTGGCTCACGGCGCATCGCGCGATCTTCCGCACGGGCGGCGCCGAGGCCGGTGACGTCCTGCTCGTCCAGGGTGCCGGTGGCGGTGTGGCGACGGCGGCGATCGTGCTCGGGGCCGCGGCGGGCCTCGAGGTGCACGTCACGAGCCGGTCTGCCGAGCGCCGCGAGCGCGCCCTCGAGCTCGGCGCCGCGGGTGCGCACGAGCCCGGCGCACGACTTCCGCGCCGCGCCGACGTCGTCCTCGAGTCGGTCGGCAGGGCGACGTGGTCCCACTCGGTCGCCTCGGTGCGCGCGGGCGGCGCGATCGTCGTCGTGGGCGCCACGACGGGCGACCCCGATCAGCTGGGCATCCAGCGGGTGTTCTTCCACGAGCTGCGCGTGCTCGGCGCGACCATGGGCACGACCGAGGACCTGCGCGCGCTGCTCGCCCTCCTCGAGCGCAGCGGCGCAC
>JAAYZM010000478.1 GCA_012514835.1 Actinomycetales bacterium | reverse complement strand
TCGCGGTCAAGGAGATCGGCGAGACGGTGGCCTACAACGAGTACGAGCTGCTGCGCGCGCTCAACCGGCTGGGAGTGCCGAGCGTGACCCCGCTCGCCGTGATCAACGGGCGGCGCGACGAGAACGGCGAGCGGCTCGAGACGGTGCTCGTCACCCAGCACCTGCAGTACTCGATGCCCTACCGCGTGCTGTTCTCGCGCGTGCTGCGCGGCGACACCGTGCAGCGCCTCATCGACGCCCTCGTGGTGCTCCTCGTGCGCCTGCACGTCGTCGGGTTCTACTGGGGCGACGTCTCCCTGTCCAACACGCTGTTCCGGCGCGACGCCGAGACGTTCTCCGCGTACCTCGTGGACGCCGAGACGGGCGCCCTGCACCCCCGCCTCACGGACGGCCAGCGGGCGTACGACCTCGAGATCGCGCGCGTCAACATCATCGGCGAGCTCATGGACCTCGTCGCAGGAGAGATGCTCGACGAGTCCGTCGACACCGTGGCCGTGGGCACCACGCTCGTCGAACGGTACGAAGAGCTGTGGAACGCGCTGCACGACGAAGAGTCCTTCGGCTCCGCCGAGCGGTGGCGCGTGGCCGCGCGCGTCGAGCGGCTCAACGAGCTCGGGTTCGACGTGGGCGAGCTCGAGATCACCACGGACATCGACGGCGTCACGGTGCACATCCAGCCGAAGGTCGTCGAGGCCGGGCACCACTCGAGGCGGCTGCTGCGTCTGACGGGCCTCGACGTGCAGGAGAACCAGGCCCGGCGGTTGCTCAACGACCTCGACGAGTACCGGGCCGCGGCGGACCGTCAGGGCGAGGACGAGGAGTTCGTGGCGCACGACTGGCTCACTGAAGTATTTGAGCCCGCCGTGCGGTCGGTGCCCCGCGAGATGCGCCGCCGGCTCGAGGAGGCGCAGATCTACCACGAGCTGCTCGACCACCGGTGGTTGGTGTCGAGCGGGCAGAAGCGGGACATCCCCATGTCCGAGGCCGTGAAGTCCTACGTGCGCGACGTGCTCGCCCACCGGCCCGACGAGCGGGCGCTCCTCGCACCCGTGGGCGACGCCGACGCCGAGGGTTAGCGCTGGCGCGCCACCTCGTACAGCGCGATCCCGGTGGCGACCCCGGCGTTGAGCGACTCGACCGCGGAGGCGATCGGGATCGACACGATGGCGTCGCACTTCTCCGCGACGAGGCGCGAGAGCCCCTTGCCCTCCGAGCCCACCACCACGACGAGCGGGTCGCCCGCGAACGGCAGTGCGTCGAGCGGCGTGTCTCCCCCGGCGTCGAGGCCCACCACGAAGACCCCGGCCTTGCGGTACTCCTCGAGTGCCCGCACCAGGTTGGTCGCCCGTGCGACCGGCACCCGGGCGGCCGCACCCGCCGAGACCTTCCACGCGGCCGCGGTGACGCCGGCGGACCGGCGCTCGGGTAGCAGCAGCCCGTGCGCCCCGAACGCCCCGGCGGAGCGCAGTGCGGCGCCGAGGTTGCGCGGATCCGTCACGCCGTCGAGCGCCACCACGAGCAACGGCTCGTCGGCCTCCGCCGCGCGGTCGAGGAGGTCGTCGGGGTCCGCGTAGTCGTACGGCGGGACCTGGATGGCGACACCCTGGTGGGCCGCGCCGTAGGTGATCTTGTCGAGGTCGGACTTCGAGGCCTCGAGCATCGGCGCGCCCGACTCGGACGCGAGCACGATGATCTCGCGCGTGCGCTCGTCCGCCTCGATGCGGTGGCCGAACCACGCCGTCTGGACGGGCACGCCCGCCCGCAGGGCCTCGAGCACGGCGTTGCGGCCCGCGATGATCTCCGTCGAGTCGCCGAGCGTGCGGGACTTCGGGGCGCGCTTCGGCTTCTTCTCCGCTTCCGTCCTCCGCTGTGCCGCAGCCTTCTTCTTCGCGGCCGGGTGGTACTCGCGGTCCTCCGCCTTCGGGGTGGGCCCGCGGCCCTCGAGGCCCTGACGCCCGTGACCGCCCGTGCCGACGCGCGCGCCCTTCTTCGAACCCGGGTTGCGGGTCGCGCCTCGGCGCCGTGAGTTGCCAGCCATCATGCCTCCAGGGACCATCGGGCGCCGGTCGCGCCGTCCTCGACCACGATCCCCGCCGCGGCCAACCTGTCGCGGATCGCGTCCGCCGTCGCAAAGTCCTTCGCCGCACGCGCGTCCGCACGGGCCGTGAGCTCGGCCTGGACCAGGCCGTCGAGCGCGTCCGCGTAGCGGTCGTCCACCTCGGTGGCCCACGTGGTGGGGTCGAGGCCGAGCACGTCGAGCATCGCGCGCAGGTCCAGCAGCGCGGCCCGCAAAGAACGCGAGTCACCCTCCGCGAGCGCGGTGTTGCCCGCTCGGAGCGTCTCGTGGACCACCACGAGCGCCTCGGCGAGGTTGAGGTCGTCGTCCATCGCCGCGGAGAACGCGGCCGGCAACGGGTGATCTGCCACGGGGCCGCCGTCGTCGGACAACGCCTTGGAGGCGCGCGCGACGAAACCGGAGATCCGCTCCC
>JAAYZM010000477.1 GCA_012514835.1 Actinomycetales bacterium | reverse complement strand
TCGTGGCCCTCGTGGCCGATCAGCAGGATGTCGTAGTCGTCGCTCGCGAAGCGCACGGCCTCCTTGTGGACCTTCGTCACGAGGGGGCACGTCGCGTCGATCGTCTGGAGGCTATGGGCCGCAGCGGCGGCGTGGACGGCGGGCGAGACGCCGTGCGCGGAGAACACGACGCGCGCACCCTCGGGCACCTCGTCGGTCTCGTTGACGAAGATCGCGCCACGCTTGGCGAGCGTCTCCACCACGAACTTGTTGTGGACGATCTCCTTGCGCACGTAGACCGGCGCACCGTAGTGGTCGAGGGCCTTCTCCACGGCGATCACCGCGCGGTCCACACCCGCGCAGTACCCGCGAGGGGCGGCGAGGAGGACGCGCTTGGCGCCGGACGTCAGATCAGCAGTCACGCCACCCATCCTAGGCCGGGTCCCGGCGGGCTCCCCTGACCGCCTGCCCCGCTGCAGGTCCGCACCACTGCCCCTCACGCCCCCTTCACCGTCCGCCCACCTCTTCTGCGGAACACCACGCCCGCCGGACCCCCGTTGCGGAACACCACGCATCTCTGCGGAACACCACGGTGTCAAAGTGCCCCTTGCGGAACACCACGAAACACTCACGTTCCGCAGAAGTCTCCGGGCGATTCCTCGTGACCAAGAACCATCGAGGAGCACCAGCGGCCCTCGGAGCAGCCCCCCACAGGACACCATGCCCACCCGCGACACTTCTGCGGAACACCACGGTGCGAAAGTGCCCCTTGCGGAACATCACGCGACAACCACGTTCCGCAGAGGCGCGTGGTGTTCCGCAACCGGGAGGAGAGCACGGCCGGGAGGGGGATGACGGTGGGGCGTGGGAGGGTGAGGGCATGAGCGAGGCAGGGCAGGGACCGGGGCCGACGGCGGGACGCGGCGGACCGGGCGAGCAGACGCGGTCGATGGCGAGCGCCGGGCCGACGGCGGGGCGTGGGGAGCTGCCCGCGCGCGCGGACCAGACGACGGCGGAGCGGCCGTGGCCGGTGCGCCACCTCAACCCGAAGATCAGCGACTACGTGGACCGCATGCCCGCGCTGTGGGTCGAGGGACAGGTCCTCAACCTCAAGCGGTGGAACTCGCTGTACTTCCTCACGCTGCGGGACACGGACCTCGACATGTCCATCAACGTCACGGTGCCCGCGGCGACGCTCCAGCGGGCCGTGCCGGACGGCCAGGAGGTCAAGGACGGCACGCGCCTGGTGCTGCACGCCAAGCCGTCCTTCCACACGAAGCGCGGCTCGCTGGGCCTGCAGGCGGACGACGCGAGGCTGGTGGGGCTCGGTGAGCTGCTCGCGCAGATCGAGCGGCTCAAGGGCGTGCTCGCCGGCGAGGGTCTGTTCGCGCCCGAGCGCAAGAAGCGGCTGCCGTTCCTGCCCGCCGTCGTGGGCCTCGTGTGCGCACAGCAGGGCGACGCGGAGCACGACGTGGTGCGCAACGCCCGCGCGCGCTGGCCCGCCGTGCAGTTCGAGATCCGCCGCGTGACGGTCCAGGGGCCGCGCGCGGTACCCGAGGTGGGGGCCGCGATCGGGGAGCTCGACGCGGACCCGCGCGTCGAGGTCATCGTCGTGGCGCGCGGCGGCGGCTCGTTCGAGGACCTGCTGCCGTTCTCCAACGAGGCCCTCGTGCGCAAGGCCGCGACGCTGCGCACGCCTCTCGTGAGCGCGATCGGCCACGAGGAGGACCGCCCGCTGCTCGACCTCGTGGCGGACCTGCGCGCGAGCACCCCCACGGACGCGGCGAAGCGCATCGTGCCGGACGTCACGGAGGAGCGCCGCGGGATCACGCAGGCCCGCACGCGGCTGCGCCAGTCGCTCGGCACCACGCTCGAGCGCGAGCGGATCCTGCTCGAGGCCCTGCGCTCGCGCCCCGTCATGGTGCGCCCCGCGACGATGCTCGAAGCACGCCAGCTGGCCGTCGACTCGGCGTCGGACGCCGCACGCCGCGCCTTCGGCGACCTCCTCGCCGCGCACGCCTCGCACCTCACGGAGCTCCGCGCCCAGGTGCGCGCCCTGTCCCCCGCCGCCACGCTCGAACGCGGCTACGCCGTGGTGCAGACGGCGGGCGGCGAGGTGCTGCGGGACCCCGCGCAGGTGTCCGACGGCGAGTCGCTGCGGCTGCGGCTGGCCCGCGGGGAGCTCGTGGCCACGGCCGGTGCCCCGGGTACGGAATACTGACCGCGTGCCCCCCAAGCCCAAGCCGCAGGACGACGACGTCGCCGCGCTGAGCTACGAGCAGGCCCGCGACGAGCTCGTGCAGGTCGTCACGGCCCTCGAACAAGGATCGGCCACGCTCGAGGAGTCGCTCGCGCTGTGGGAGCGGGGCGAGCGCCTCGCGGCCCGCTGCCAGGAGTGGCTCGACGGCGCGCGCGAACGACTCACGAAGGCCCAGGCGGCCGCGAACCCTCAGGAGGAGACCCCGTGACCACCCAGCGTGCCCTCGTGGTGGGCGAGGCCCTCATCGACGTGGTGCACCGCCGCGACGGCTCGGTCGAGTCCCACCCCGGCGGCAGCCCGCTCAACGTCGCGATCGGCCTCGCGCGCCTCGGGCGCGAGGCGCACCTCCTGACGTGGTTCGCCGACGACGACGGCGGCACCGCCCTCCGTTCTCACCTCGCGGGCTCCGGCGTGCACGTGGCCTCCGGCTCGGACGGTGCGCAGCGCACCACGACGGCGACCGCGACGCTCGACGAGCACGGCGCGGCGACGTACGAGTTCGACGTGGACTGGCAGCTGCCGGGCGCGCCGGTGTCGCTGGACCCCGTCGTCGTGCACACGGGCTCGATCGCGGCCGTGCTCGAGCCGGGCGCGTCTGCCGTGCTCGCCCTGGTCCAGGCGCACCGCGAGAGCGCGAGCGTCACGTACGACCCGAACATGCGCCCCGCGCTCATGGGCTCGCCCGCGCAGGCTGCGCAGCGCGTCGAGCCGATGCTCGAGGTGGCGGACGTGATCAAGGTGAGCGACGAGGACCTCGAGTGGTACGCGCCGGGTCGCGACCTGGTCGAGGTGGCGCGCGAGTGGGCGTCCCGCGGGCCGGCCGTGGTGGTCGTGACGCTCGGCGGCTCCGGTGCGTTCGCCGTGACCTCGAGCGGCCTGCGCGTGGACGTCGTGGCCCCGAAGGTGGACGTCGCGGACACGGTGGGTGCGGGCGACTCGTTCATGGGCGGGCTCGTGGACGGGCTGTGGTCCGCGGACCTGCTGGGCGCGACCCGCCGTGAGGCGCTGCACCGGGTCGACGAGGCCACGCTGCGCGGGGTGCTCGAGCGGTGCGTGCGCATCGCGGCCATCACGGTGAGCCGACCGGGGGCGAACCCGCCGACGGCGGCCGAGCTCGACTGAGCACACGACGCGCGCGACCACGTCGCGGCGCTAGGATCGAGACATCCCATGACTTGGAGGATGAAGCAGACATGCCCACCACTCTGACCCCCGCCGCAGCATGGCAGCGCCTCATCGAGGGCAACGAACGCTTCCTCAGCGGCGTCGCCGAGCACCCGGGGCAGGACGCCGCACGGCGCGCGACCCTCGGGTACGACCAGCACCCGTTCGCCGTGATGTTCGGCTGCTCCGACTCCCGGGTCGCGGCGGAGATCATCTTCGACCAGGGCATCGGCGACATGTTCGTGGTGCGCACGGCCGGGCACGTGCTCGACACCACGGTGATCGGCTCGATCGAGTACGGCATCGAGATCCTCTCCACACCGCTCGTGGTGATCCTGGGCCACGACCACTGCGGGGCCGTCGAGGCCGCGATGGACGCCCTGCGCACGGGCAACCTGCCCTCGGGCTTCGTGCGCGCGATCGTGGACCGGGTCATCCCGAGCATCGTGAGCGTGGACGGCAACTCGAGCGCGAGCGCCGCCCCCGAGCTGGAGAAGTTCGGCCACGAGCACGTGCGCCACACCGTCCACATGCTCCACGACTACTCGGCGCTCCTCGCGCGGGCGGTCGCGGAGGGCAAGGCCGCCGTGGTCGGCGCGGAGTACGACCTGGCCGAGGGCCGGGTCCGCGTGATCGACGCCGTCGGAGACATCGACTACTAGAAACGAATTCCGCAGTCTGGCGACCCCGATCCGGGGCATATCGCGCGTCACGCACGTCATATCCTTCGGATTGCTCGCCGGGAACCCACCGAAAGTGCGAGGATGACCCCATGACCGAGTTCCGGATCGAGCACGACACGATGGGCGAGGTGCGCGTCCCCGCGCACGCGCTGTACCGGGCACAGACCCAGCGTGCGGTCGAGAACTTCCCGATCTCCGGCACGCCCCTCGAGCGCGGTCACATCGCCGCGCTCGCCCAGGTGAAGAAGGCCGCCGCTCGGGCCAACGCCGAGCTCGGCGTGCTCGCGGCGGACGTCGCGGAGGCGATCGTGGCCGCGGCGGACGAGGTCGCCTCGGGCGCGCACGACGCCCACTTCCCCGTGGACGTGTTCCAGACGGGCTCGGGCACCAGCTCCAACATGAACACCAACGAGGTCCTCGCGACGCTCGCCACGCAGCGCCTCGGGGCCGAGGTTCACCCGAACGACCACGTCAACGCCTCGCAGTCCTCCAACGACGTGTTCCCCACCTCGGTGCACGTCGCCGCCACGGCCGGCGTCGTCGTCGACCTCGTCCCCGCCCTCGCCCACCTCGCGGGCGCGCTCGAGGCGAAGGCGAGCGAGTTCGCGGGCGTCGTGAAGTCCGGGCGCACGCACCTCATGGACGCGACCCCCGTGACCCTGGGCCAGGAGTTCGGCGGGTACGCGGCCGCCGTGCGCTACGGGATCGAGCTCCTCGAGGCGGCCCTCCCCCGCGCTGCCGAGGTCCCGCTCGGCGGCACGGCCGTGGGCACGGGCATCAACACGCCCGCGGGCTTCCCGCAGCGCGTCATCGAGCTGCTCCGCGAGGACACGGGCCTGCCCCTCACGGAGGCGCGCGACCACTTCGAGGCGCAGAGCGCGCGCGACGGGCTCGTCGAGCTGTCCGGGGCGCT
>JAAYZM010000476.1 GCA_012514835.1 Actinomycetales bacterium | reverse complement strand
CGTGGTCGAGTCCGCGGCGCACCGGATCACGCGGCTGCGGCTCCCGGCGAAGCTCGCGGGCGAGATCCTGGACGCGGGCGCGCACCGCACGCAGCGGCCGGTCTCGGAGATCGGCTCCGGTGAGGTGCTGCTCGACGTCGCGTTCACGCCCGCCGCCGGGCAGAAGTACGACGACCGCTACGGGCCCTCCACCCGCCTGCAGGTCTCGGCGTCCCCGCCCGAGCTGCTGCTCGACGGCGCGGGCGACGACATCCCCCTGCGACGCACCCTGCGCATCAACCCCGCGGTGAGCGAGGGCGTGCTCCACGTGACCGCGCAGGCGGCCTCGTGCGACGCCGACCCCGCGATCGAGTTCCCCGCGTGCCACCTCAACCAGCAGGACTGGGGCGTGCCCGTGCGCGTGGTCGAGGGCGGCCCGGCCGTCCTCGAGCTGCCGCTCCTCGGCTGAGATTGCCCTCGCTCCGCGCGTCGAGCCGCGGGAAGATCACCGCGTGAGCACCTACGTCCGTCCCGCCGTCGAGAGCCCGGTGTTCTACGACGCCCAGGGCCAGGTCATCGAGTACGGGAGCCGCTGGCCGGACTCGCCGCCCGTCGACACCTACTCCGTGGTGACGCACCCCGAGCGCTTCGACCCGTTGCGCGCGGTGGCCGAGGCGTTGATCGCGCACCTCCAGGAGACCTTCGAAGTCGATATCATCGAGGGCCCTGAGGCTGTCGAGCAGATGCTCCGGCCTCGCGAGGACGCCATTCGCACCGTGCGAATCGAGCCGCGCGACCCCAGCTGCGCCCCGGTGACGATCCAGATCGACTCCTACCCGGGTGTCGAGGTCGAGGCGGGCCTGCTGGAGCGCGCATGGTTCCCTCCGTGCGGCTGCGACGCCTGCGACGAGACCTGGGAGAGCGCGGCAGAGGGCCTCGAACAGCTCGTGCTCGCCGTGGTCGACGGCGGCTTCTGGGAACAGCCCGGGCCCTTCGGCAGCTCATGGGTCGAGATCGGGCACGAGCACCCCGAGGGCAGACAGTCCGGATCGGTCGACGCGAGCCAGTACCCGGCCGCCCGGCTCGAAGCATTGCGCGATCCGCGGCGCCCGACCTCGGGTCGCTGGGCGTCGTGGCCTCGGCGGCGGGTCAGTCCGGCGTCGTCGGACGTGGAGCCGCGGCCCGGCGAGGCCTCGGTGGCAAGTCCGCGGTGATTAGGAGAGCCGGCCCTCGATGAGGGCGGCGACGGCCCTCTTCTTCGCCTTGCCGGAGCAGTCGGCGGTGTAGTGGGTCCAGTCCGCGCCGAGCTCGATCGCGACGCAGTCCGCCGAGAGCTCCATCCACTTCGCGCCGAAAACGGGCTTGAGCGCGGCGTCGACCTTCCAGTAGCCGCTCCACCAGTCGCCCTTGCTGGCGGACTTCTCGATGAGCGCGCCCTGGTAGTAGTGGGCGATCTCGTGCTTGACCGTGGACTCGACCCGCTCGGGCTGAGCCTTGAAGCGGTGCTCGTTGAGCATCATCACGGTGGGCACGTCGAGCCGCACGCCGCCCAGGTGGTTGCCGATGTCCGGGTGGTTCCACGCGATCTCGACGGCGTCGCCGCCGGGCAGGTCCGCGAGCACGGCGGCCGCTTGCTCGCGCACCGTGAGGACGCGTGGCTCGGGCTCGGGGAACCGCGCGGCAATCTCGGCGTCGCGCTGGGCCTGGGCCTGCGCCGCGAGGAGGCCCGCGTTGAGGTGCACCGACACGGTCCCCGCCCGCACGGGGGCGAGGCGCACGTTGCTGATCTGCACTGCGTTCGCCTGCACCGCGTCCGCGCGCGCGATCCCGCTCGCCGGAGCCGCAGCGACCCGGTCCACCGCGCTCGCGGACGCCACTCCCGAGGCGCCCACGAGGGCCACGAGCACCGAGGCCGCGACGGCCACGAGATGCCCGCGGGCGCGCGAACGAGAGGGGTCCATACCTCCGTTATCGGGCGGTCACCTGATCGGAGCAACAGCGGTTCGGACATATCCGACCGGCCCTCTCGCGATAAACGAGGTACATCCCGAAAGGGCGAATATTTCACCCGGTCCCCCGGCGCGTCCCCTTGTGCGCCGGCGCACAGCCCTCAGGCGGGGTGGCGGTCCCCGAGCTCGCGGAACAGCGCGGTGTTGAGCTCGAAGGCGTGCTGGGCCTCCGCGACCACGCGGTCGAGCTCGTCCTCGCCGAACGGCAGCGCGTCGAGGCGCTCGCGGTAGACGTCCTTGAACACCTTCGGCTTGGCGATCTCGGCGAAGTGGTAGAACGTCACGCCCTCGGACTCGAAGCCGTAGTGTCGCTGCAGCATGGTGCGGATCACCTGGCCGCCGGACAGGTCGCCCAGGTAGCGGGTGTACGCGTGGGCGACCCAGCCGCCGAGCCACGAGTCGAGCTCGCGCAGCCGCGCCGCGTACGCCTGCGTGGCGGGCAGGATCTCGATCTCGGTGCGCCAGTCCGCTCCGAAGAGGAACTCGAGGTCCGCCTCGAGGGACGGCACGCGGATCAGCTCGTCGAGCACGATCCCGTCGTCGGCCCCCGCCGCGCGCAGTGCGAACCCGGTCTCCTCGAGCGCGACGTAGATCGCGTGGTGCTGCGCCAGGAAGTCCGCGTACGCGGCGCGGTTCAGCTCGCCCTTCATGAGGCGCGTGATGAAGCCTTGCGTCTCGGCGGTCTCGTGCTGGGTGCGGGTCCCGGCGCGCAGCTTCGCGGAGAGGGTGGTGGGTGCGGCGTCGACGACGACGGCGGGCGCGGGCGGCTCGACAACAGTGGTCACTCGGGGGCTCCAACGCGGGCGGGTCGCTCGTGCGACGGGGATCTGACAGTCGGTCAGTTAGCGACCGCTCACACAGAGTAACCGAGGAACTTAGGTTTGCCTACCCTGTCTCAGCGGCCCGCAGTTCGCCGTCGGCCAACGCCCCGGTGAACCGCCGTCGGCCCCGCCCCCCACCCGCCGTCGGCCCCCGCCCTCACTCCACGCTCCCCCTCCGCGCACCCGCCCCCGACTTGCGGTGAGTTGTGCGCGCACATCGCACCGTAAGGAACGTTGTGCGCGCACAACTCACCGCAAGTCGCGGATGTGCGGGCGCGCAAGGGGCGCGGCGGGAGGGAGGGCGCGCGAGGGGCGCGAAGGAGGAAGCGCGGCGGGCGCGGGGCGCAGAAGCGGGCGAGCGGCGCCCGCGGCCGGTCAGGCGGCGGCGACTGCCGGGAGGTGGGCGCCCACGGCGCGCAGCACGAAGGCCTCCGTCTGGGCGACGGTCTCGCGGTCGGCGCGCGGGACGCCGGAGCCGTCGAGCACGTGCGAGCGCAGGCACGCGTTGACGAGCGGCACGGTGATGTCGAGGTCCTGGTCCGCGAACACCGCGGAGTCGATCCCGGCCTGGATGATGCGCCGCAGCACGTTCTCCACCACGGTGGCGTGGTCGCCCAGCTTCGAGCGGGCGCCGCGCCCCACCACGGAGCGCAGGTCCGGCCCGGGCGCGAAGGAGAAGGCCGTGCGCAGGCGCGCGTTCTGGCGCACATAGACGCGCAGCTGCTCCACAGGGTCGGAGATCTCGTCGAGCGCGCGGGTCAGGGTCGCGACGTACTGCTCCGTCTCGTGCGCGATGAACCCGAGCAGCAGGGCGTCCTTGTCCGCGAAGTGGTTGTACACCGCGGTGCGGCCCACGTCGGCGCGGCCCGCGATGTCCGCGAGCGTGATCGAGTCGAACCCGCGCTCGGCCATGAGGGTGGACAGCGCCGTGTAGAGCTTGTGGCGTGTCTGGGCGCGGTGCTCCTGGATGGAGCCCCCGATGATCTTGGGCATGGTGACATTCTCGCACGGTCCGTCAGCAAACAATGTCACGTTCGCGGCCGGGGAAATCGTTGGCAGGAAGTGGTCCGACGACGGCGGACGCGGCCTGGTCCGCCCCGAAGGCCCGGGTCTAGGTTGGCGAGCATGACCGACGACGCGACACAGCCCGCTCCCGACACCCAGATCGCACCTGACACCGAGATCCCGCCGGACACCAAGGACTGGACCTGGGTGCTCAACGAGGCGTGCCCCGAGTGTGGGCTGTCTGTGGGCGGCATCGAGGTCCGGGACGTCCCGGCGCTGATCCGCGACACGATCCCCCGCTGGCGCGCGGCCCTCGCGGCGCCCGACGCCCGGACCCGCCCCGCGCCGGCCACGTGGTCCCCGCTCGAGTACGGGGCGCACGTGCGGGACGTGCACGCCGTGTTCGGGGAGCGCTTGCGCCTCATGCTCGCCGACGACGGCGCACGCTTCGCCAACTGGGACCAGGACGAGGCGGCTGTCGAGGGGCGCTACGGCGAGCTGGACCCGGCCGGGGTGGCCGCCGAGCTCGCGCGCGCGGCGGAAGAGCTCGCGGTGGCGGTCGAAGGAGTGCGCCCCGAGCAGGAGTCCCGGCGTGGCCTGCGCTCGAACGGCTCGGAGTTCACGGTGCGCACTCTGCTGCGGTACTACCTGCACGACTCGCTGCACCACCTCCACGACGTCGGCGCGTAGGCCCCGAAGCCGTCTCAGCAGTCGAGACGAAACCGGGCGGCCGTGCACATCTTTCGTCCACAGGCCTGTGCGCATCTGACCTGTGACGCACAACACGCTGTGGACGGAGCTGTGGGTAAAGAATTCCCCTGGTGTTGTTTAAGAATCGGGCTTGCAGTCCCCACGGAAGCTGAGTAGAAATAAGCCATCGGGACAGACGGACCGAAGCGGAACTCGAGGCAACTCGAAGGAAGCATCGGAGACCGAGGAACCGAGATCGACCGGAGAACGGCGAACCATCTCGACGGGGCAACCTGAAGAGCTGCGGATGACGACGCAGGCGTTCGACATGGACCCGGGCGGTGTATCACCCGAGGATCTGACCGCGTGCAGCCGGCTTGCCGGTGGCGCGTATGGAGGAACCGAGCCGCACCGTCAACAGTGGCGTCGAGGTAGCCGGGCAACTGGCAGCTGAGCGACGGGTGATCGCAGCAAGGCCCCTCGGACGCTTACTCCGAGGGGCCTTCGCTGTTGCCCCCAACGTAAAGCACGTGGGTGGCGCCCCCGTGAACGACACGCGAGCACCGGGCCACATTCACACCCTCGCGCGAGCCGAAACATCCGCGGACCCCCGGGGAAACACGACGGCAGCATGCCGTGCCTAGCGTCGGGCCATGACGGCCACCCCACCGGCCCTGCCGGGCTCCGCTCCTCCCGCGACCACCCGCATCCTCGTGCTGCCCCGCAAGGCCGACGCCGCCGCGCTCGCCCGCGCGTGGTTCCCCGAAGCGGCCTGGGTGCGCGAGACCGAGCTGCCGAGCCGCCCGGCCGCTGTCGGCGCGCGCTTCCGCGGGATGGTGCCGACCCAGCGCACCGTCCCCGGCGAGCTGCGACTCACGTGGTCCGCTCATCTCGAGGGGCCGCTCGACGCGGAGGACCTCGCGGCCCTGGGCATCGCCTCGCCGGTCGGGGCCGACGCCGTTCCCCTGCGACTTGTCACCGCACCGGGTGCCCCGCACGACCCGCGCCTGGACGCATGGCTCCGGGCTGCCGCGCGCCGGGCCGGGGGCGCCGTGCTGCACGCACCGGGCGATGCCGCCGTGCTGCACGCACCGGGCGATGCCGCCGCGCGGGCGGTCCCCGGCGCGCCCGGCGCACCCAGCGTCCCTGGCCTCCACGCCGAGCCCACCACGTCTGGCCCGGTCCTCGAGCGCCGCGACCCCGAGTCCGCCGTCGGGCTCACCGTGTTCTCCGCTGTGCCCGTGTCCCCCGAGGTGATGCTCGGCCTGGTGCGCGCCGTCGTCCCCGCCGCCCGCGTGACCTCGGCCCCCGAGCCCGATGAGGGCATCGCGCCCTACACCCTCGAGCTACCGTCCCAGTTCGACGGGGCGGTCGCGATGCGTTTCTCACGAGCCCCCGAGCTGCCCGTGTGCCTGCTCCAGCTCGACTGGCGCGACTACGGACCGTTCGCCTACCAGGCGGCGTGGACGCCACCTGCGGAGCTCGGAGCGGTACCCGACGAGGCGCTGCTGCGGGTCGCTCGCGGCCGGGTCTGGCCGGTGATCGCACGTCTCGCCTTCGCGATCCAGCGAGCCGCCGGCGGGGCGGTGGTCGAGGAGGACGGATTCGTGGTGGGGCACGAGGAGCTCGTCGCGCGCGCGGTCTCCATGTGACCGCCGTCGTCGGACCGCCTGAACCTCACCCGCCAGGTCCCGTTCCGCCGTTGCGCGTGCGGCTACTATCGGGCCGGAAGGGGGATTCGCCCGCAGATGACCACCGTTCGTGAAGCCTCGCCCGAACCGTCGCCCGACGGCGGAGCGGTGGTGCTGACGCCTCGTGAGGTGCCGCTCGGCGGCCTGCGCTCGATGACCGTGCGCCGCACGCTGCCGCAGCGCGTGCGCTCGACCATCGGGCCGTTCTGCTTCGTGGACCACTACGGGCCGGACAACGTGGCGATGACGGGCGGCATGAAGCTGCCCCCGCACCCCCACACCGGCCTTCAGACCGTGACGTGGCTGTTCTCGGGCGAGGTGGAGCACCGCGACTCCCTCGGCACGCGCATCACCATCCGGCCCGGTCAGCTCAACCTCATGACCGCGGGCAAGGGCATCTCCCACTCCGAGGACTCGACGGCCGGCACCACGGTGCTGCACGGCGCGCAGCTGTGGACCGTGCTGCCCGCGCGGTTCATGGGCATGGAGCCGCAGTTCGAGCACTACGCCCCCGAGCCCGTCGAGCTGCCCGGTGCGCGCATCCGCGTGTTCCTCGGGGCGCTCGCCGGTTCCTCGTCGCCCGTGCGCGTGTTCTCTCCGATCGTGGGGGCCGAGGTGTCGATGCCGCCCGGCGGGGAGGTCGAGCTGGACCTCGCGAGCTCGTTCGAGCACGGGTACCTGCTCGACGAGGGGGCGATCGCCGTGGACGGGCGGCGACCCCAGCGCGGCGAGCTGCTGTACGTCCCGCCCGGCCAGCGCACCGTGCACCTGCGCGCCGGGGCGAGCGGCGGACGGCTGCTGTTGATCGGCGGCACGCCGTTCACCGAAGAGATCGTGATGTGGTGGAACTTCATCGGGCGCACGCACGAGGAAGTGGTCGAGGCGCGCGCCCAGTGGGAGCGCGAGATCGGCGCCCCGGACGCGGACGGGCCCTCGGCCGAGGAGCGGTTCGGCATCCAGCCCGGCTACCCCGGCGGCGACCCGCTGCCCGCGCCGGAGCTGCCCCGCAACACGCGCCTCAAGCCGCGCGTCACCCCGATGCCCCCACTGTGACCTGGCTCCTGCCTGTGGCTGGGCGTGCCAGGCGCGCCTCAATCGAAGGCCGGAAGCGTTCGTGACGGATTCCGGCGCGAAGTCTTCGAGCTTCCCGCGCCGGAATGTGCCCGGCGGAGTCCCGAAGAGTTGGTGACGGATGCCGGTGCGAAGTCTTCCCCACTCGGG
>JAAYZM010000475.1 GCA_012514835.1 Actinomycetales bacterium | reverse complement strand
GCTGCTCGAGGCCGGGGTCGCGGCGGTGGACCTGAGGACGACGACGACGGCCACGTGGGTCGAGCACGGACCCGACGGGACCGGTCCCGCGCGCTTCGTCGCGCGGCTCGGCGTGCGCGCCCGGCTGCGCGGTGCGGTGCTCGGTGACCTCGACGACGCGGGCTCCCTCGTGGAACAGGCGCTCGCGGCGGCCGGACCGGTGGCCCGGCTCGACTCGACCCGCTTCGCGATCGACGACCCGGCGCACGCCGCAGCACAGGCCCGCGAAGCGGCCTTCGCGGACGCGCTGTCCAAGGCGGAGCAGCTCGCGCGGCTCGCGGGGCGTGAGCTGGGCCCGGTGGCCGCCGTCGTCGACGTCGGTGGGCCCTCGCACGCCCCGGTACGGATGATGGCGGCCCGGGCCGAGACGCTCCCGCTCGACGCGGGGGAAGAGGTCGTCTCGGCGACCCTCAGCGTGCGGTGGCACTGGGCCCCCTGACCTCCGGTAGACTGTTCGCCGTTGCCTCGGCGAGGGACGTTGGACGGCCAACTGGTCCGTGATCGACGTGGCGGAACGCAGTCGCGCGTGTCCGTCCCGCGCCCCGCGTCGAGGCCGAGCCTCCGCAGTCCGTACGTCCTCACCCAGGAGTGATCATGTCCAAGCTTGTCGCGACCGCCCGCACCGAGTTCGGCAAGGGAGCGGCCCGCCGCACCCGCCGCGCCGGCCTCGTCCCCGCCGTGCTGTACGGCCACGGTGCCGACCCCGTCCACGTGGCACTGCCCGGCCACGCGACGTTCATGGCGCTCAAGGTCACGAACGTCCTGCTCGAGATCGAGCTCGACGGCGACGTCCAGCTCGCGATCGCGAAGGACGTCCAGCGCGACCCGATCCGCGACTCGATCGAGCACGTCGACCTGCAGGTCGTCCGCAAGGGCGAGAAGGTCATCGTGGACGTCCCCGTGCACGTCGTGGGTGAGTCCGCTCCTGGCACCATCCACCTCACCGACCTCCAGCAGCTCTCGCTCGAGGCCGAGGCCACCAACCTCCCCGAGGCCGTCGAGGTCTCCGTCGAGGGTCTCGAGGCGGGCACCAACATCTTCGCCGCGGACGTGGCGCTGCCCGAGGGCTCGACCCTCGCGGGCGACCCCGAGGCGCTCGTCGTGTCGATCTCGGTGCCGCAGGTGGCCGAGTCTGCCGACGAGGCCGAGGAGGGTGCCGCCGAGGCCGCTCCCGCCGAGGCTGCGGACGCCGAGGCCGCCGAGGGCTGAGCCCTCGCCTCTCCTCCATGGGCGCAGACCTGTGGCTCGTCGCCGGCCTGGGGAATCCCGGGCCGGCGTACGCGTCCCACCGGCACAACGTGGGACACATGGTGCTCGACGAGCTCGCACGCCGCACGGGGGCCACGTTCTCCGGGCCGCGTGCCGGGGGAGCGCGCGCCGTGATCGCCGAGGCGCGGCTCGGGACGCTCCCGGGTGGGGCGCCGGGTCCGCGCGTCGTGCTCGCGAAGCCCGCAACCTACATGAACGTCTCCGGTGGTCCCGTCTCTGGGGTCGCGAAGTACTACGGCGTCGAGCCGGACCACGTGGTGGTGGTCCATGACGAGCTCGACATCCCCTTCGGCGAGGTGCGCCTCAAGCTGGGCGGCGGCGAGGGCGGGCACAACGGCCTGCGGGACGTCTCGAAGGCTCTCGGCACGCGCGACTACGTGCGCGTGCGCTGCGGTATCGGCCGCCCGCCCGGCCGCATGGACGCGGCCGACTTCGTGCTCAAGGACTTCTCGAGCGTCGAGCGCACGGACGTGCCGTTCTTGCTCGACGACGCCGCCGACGCGGTCGAGGCACTCGTCCACGAGGGTCTCGTCGCTGCTCAGCGGCGCTTCCACGGTCCGCGCTAGGCTGGTGCGAACGGGCGAAAGATACTCGTCCATGCGGGTGAAATCGGACAAATCCACCCATCAGGGTCTTACCTACCATACCGGTGCGTAATAGGGTGTAGTACCCCACCCCACCGGACGGAAGGCCGTCGTGACCCTGACCGCTGAGCCCGGCGTCGACCTCGGACGCTCGAGCATCGACCGCCGCGGCCGCGCCGCCGAGCCACGCCGTTCGTGGGCGTCGGCGCACCCGGTCGAGGAACGCGAGACGGCGATCAACCGCACGGCGTCCGTCGCACAGCAGTGGGCCCGGGTCGGCACCTCCTACCGGCGCCGGACCGTCGCGCTCGACGTGCTCGTCGCGATCACCGTCGCCACCCTCGTCATGGCGCCCATCTTCGGTGGTGGGCTCGAGACGGTGGGGCTCGTCGCCGTCGGCGTCGTGGGCTTCGTGCTCCTCGTCGCTGTCAACCGCGGCTACGACCTGCGCGAGCTCGGCAACGGACCCGTCGAGTTCCAGGCGCTCTGGCGCGCGGGGGCGCTCGGGATGGTCGTCATGATCAGCGTGAGCTACGCGACCATGGCGGAGGTCTCCCGCTTCCTCGTCTTCGTCGGGGTGCCCACCCTCGTCGCGACGACGGCGCTCGTGCGCTACGCGCACCGCAAGGTTCTGCACCGTGCCCGGCAGGGGGGTCACGCGATGAAGCGCACGCTCGTCGTGGGCTACCCCTACGCCGTGGGCCACGTCGCAGAGGACCTGGGCCGCGCCACGTACCACGGCTTCGAGGTGGTCGGGACGTGCCTGCCGAGCCTCGACGACGAGAGCCCGAGCCCCGCGCTCCCCGTGATCGGCGCGATCGCGGACGTGCCCCAGGTCGTCGTGGACTACGCGGTGGACATCGTGATCGTCACCGGCGGGAGCCTCCAGGGAGACGCGTTACGGCGCTTGTCCTGGGCGCTCGACCGGGTCGGGGCTCAGCTCATCGTGGCGCCCGACCTCGTCGAGGTGCACGCGCCGCGGCTCACGCTGCGGCCCACGGGGGAGCTCTCGCTCCTCGAGCTCGAGGTCGGTACCCCCCGTTCACGCATGCTCGCGAAGGCCGCGCTCGACCGGGTGCTCGGTGCCGTGCTCCTCGCGGTGCTCGCACCCGTCCTGTTCGGGGCCGCGCTCCTCGTGCGGCTGACCTCTGCTGGCCCTGCCTTCTACCGCCAGACGCGGATCGGGGTCGACGGCGAGGAGTTCACGCTCTTCAAGCTGCGCAGCATGTACATCGACGCGGACGAGCGCCGCCGCGCCCTGCTCGCGAGCTCCGAGGGCAACGACGTGCTGTTCAAGATGAAGGACGACCCCCGGGTGACCCGGGTGGGCAAGGTCCTGCGTCGTTTCTCGATCGACGAGCTGCCCCAGCTGCTCAACGTGGTGCGTGGCGACATGTCCCTCGTGGGCCCGCGCCCGCCGCTCGGCGAGGAGGTCGCCGCCTACGCAGACGCCGTCTACCGGCGGCTGCGCGTCAAGCCGGGGCTCACCGGGCTGTGGCAGGTCTCCGGCCGCTCCGACCTGAGCTGGGAAGAGTCCGTGCGGCTCGACCTGCGCTACGTCGACAACTGGTCTCTCGCGATGGACCTGCTGATCTTGTGGAAGACCTTCCGTGCCGTGCTGGGAGCCTCCGGTGCGTACTGACCCGAGCCCCCGACCTGGAGGTCGATCGTGACCACGACCCGTCCCGAGCGCGAGACCTGGGCTCAGGAGGGAGGCAGTGGCGTCGTGTTCGACGTCGCGCCGCCCACGAGCGTGGACCGGCTCGTCGTGCACCAGACGGACGCCGCGCGCCCCTCGCCCGGTGGCATCGACTCGTGCCTGCGCGGGCTCTTGCGCTACTCGCCCGCCGGCATGACCATCGCCGTCGTGGGCGTCGACGTCGGTGACGTGCCCGGACGGCGGCTCGGGCAGTGGGAGCTGCACCGGTGGGGCTCGCGGTCCGCGTGGTTCCTCCCGGTGGTCAGCCTCGACCCGGGCAACCAGCGCCGTCGCGTCCCCCACTCGGTCCGGCTCGTCGCGGGCCTCGCGCGCTTCCGCTCGCGCCTCCCGCGTGCCGAGGTGGTCCAGGCGCACCGCGCGGACGTCGCCGCCGCCGTGCGCGTCCTGCTGCGCCGCCCGCTCGCGTACTTCGTCCACAACCAGGCGGCGGGCCTGACGGGCCAGACGTCGGACTCGTTCTGGCGCCGGCTCGGCGGGGCCCACGAGTCTCTCGAGGCGCGGCTCGTGCGGGACGCGCGCGAGGTCGTCGTCTTCAACGAGGACTACGCGCACGCGCTGCGACCCCTCAACCCCGCGACCCGGTTCTCGCCCACGTGGTACGACCCGGAGCTGGTCCAGTTCCGTCCCACGTCCCCGGACCCGCACCGGATCGTGTGGGTCGGCCGTCTCGAGGCACCCAAGGACCCCACGCTCGCCGTGCGCGCGTTCGCCCGGCTGGTCGAGGTCGCGCCCCGCGACCCGTGGTCGCTCGACGTCGTGGGCGACGGCACGCACATGGCGGAGCTCGAGCGCGAGGTCGCGCAGCTGCCCGCGGACGTGCGTCGCCGGGTGCGGCTCCTCGGCCGCCTCGCACCGCGGGACGTCGCCGCGGCGATGGCGGGCTCCGGTATCTTCTTCATGACGTCGCATCCCGGGTACGAGGGGTTCCCTCGTGTGCTCGTCGAGGCGATGG
>JAAYZM010000474.1 GCA_012514835.1 Actinomycetales bacterium | reverse complement strand
TAGCCCACGAGCTGCATCGCGTTGAACGTGGCGCGCAGCCAGTTCTCGACGTCGAACCGGTGGCCCCACACGTTCGCGAGGACCTGCGTCATGCCGATGGCCGCGATGAGCGCGCAGCCCAGGAACAGCTCGCGCGAGAGCCCGCTGTCGAGGCCCGAGTCGACCACCTGCCCGAGCGCCCACGGCATGAGCGCGCCGCCCACGTTGGAGACCACGCCGCACAGCAGCGCGGCGGCGAGGATCGCCTTCTGGCGACGCGCCTGCCACCACAGGAAGGCCCGTGGTGTGGTCAGGGGAGGGGTGCCGGGATCGGCGACGGGGAGGGGGAGCACAGGAGTCAACGCTAACCGGGGCTACCGACAAGTTCGAATCGTTTTTTGCGCCCGCGGGGGCCTCAAGGTTGCGGTGTAGGGTCCCGCACGGGAGAACCCGCACAGATCGACTCGCGAGGAGAGCACGCACGTGACGAACGACACGCGTACGACGGCGGACAAGACGGCAGCGTCCCTGCAGCGGTACCGCGTCATGGCGTGGATCACCGGTGTGTTCCTGCTGATCCTGTGCGTCGAGATGATCGTCAAGTACGTGATCCAGCCGGGACCGGACGTGCTGCGCTGGATCGAGTGGATCCCGTACGCCCACGGCTGGATCTACGTCCTCTACCTCGTCACCGTGGTGGACCTGTGGGGCAAGGTGCGCTGGGGCTTCGGCCGGCTCGCCGCGCTCGTGTTCGCGGGCGTCGTGCCCGTCCTGTCCTTCGTGGTCGAGGCGAAGGTGCACCGCGAGGTGACCGCGCGCCTTGCCGGGCGCCCCGCCGCCCAGACCGCGCGGCAGCCGGGACCGTCCGCCCGCTAGTCGGGACGAGCCCGACGTCGGCCACGCCTACTACCCTGGGCGCGTGACCGTCGCACCCTCGCACCGCCCCGTCCTCGTCGTCGACTTCGGCGCGCAGTACGCCCAGCTCATCGCGCGCCGCGTGCGCGAGGCCGGTGTGTACTCGGAGATCGTTCCCCACTCGTGGAGCGCCGAGCAGATCCTCGCGAAGGACCCGGCGGCCGTGATCCTCTCCGGTGGGCCCGCGAGCGTCTACGAGCCCGGCGCCCCTGCCGTCGACGCCGCGCTGTTCGAGGCCGGTGTGCCCGTGCTGGGCATCTGCTACGGCTTCCAGGCGATGGCCCACGCGCTCGGCGCGCAGGTCGACGCCGCGGCGAAGGGTGAGTACGGCCACACGGACGTCGCGCTCGCGAACGCCGGTGACCTGCTCGCGGGATCGCCCGCGCAGCAGAGCGTGTGGATGAGCCACGGCGTGGCCGTCACGGCCCCGCCCGCCGGGTTCGACGTGCTCGCGAGCTCGCCCGGCGCGCCCGTCGCCGCGTTCGAGGACCGCGCGCGCCGCCTCTACGGCGTGCAGTGGCACCCCGAGGTGCGCCACACGCCGCTGGGTCAGCGCGCGCTCGAGAACTTCCTCTACACCGGTGCCGGGCTCACGCCCGACTGGACGCCCGGCAACGTCGTGGCCGAGCAGGTCGAGCTCATCCGCAACCAGGTCGGCGACGCGCGCGTGATCTGCGGGCTCTCCGGCGGTGTTGATTCTTCCGTTGCGGCCGCGCTCGTGCAGCGCGCCGTGGGGGACCAGCTCACGTGCGTGTTCGTGGACCACGGCCTGCTGCGCGCCGGGGAGGCCGAGCAGGTCGAGCGGGACTTCGTCGCGGCGACCGGCGTGCAGCTCGTCGTCGTCGACGCTCGTGACCGCTTCCTCGACGCCCTCGCGGGGGTGAGCGACCCCGAGACGAAGCGCAAGATCATCGGCCGCGAGTTCATCCGCGTCTTCGAGCAGGCC
>JAAYZM010000062.1 GCA_012514835.1 Actinomycetales bacterium | reverse complement strand
CGCCCCTCCCGGACGGCACCGTGAAGGCCGCCCTCGAGCACTTCGCGGACTCGCTGGTCCACCGCGCGTCCTAGCGAGAGAGCTCGCGGTGTGCGTGGGAATGAGTCCCACGCACAGCGCGTTGAGGATCGACGTCTGCGCCACCGTCGCCGTGGGCCGTCGAGGTGATCTCCTCGCGCCACCCGCTTCGACACCCAGGACGCTTCCCCGTGCCTCACCCCACGCCCACGAGCCCCGTCGCCCCCGCGAAGAAACGGCTCTGGACCCGTGATCTCGTGCTCGCCTTCGTGGCGAACTTCGCGCTCGCACTCGTCTTCTACGCCCTCATGACCACGATGGCCCTCTACGCCGTCGAGCGTTTCGGCGCGAGCGACGGCTCGGCGGGACTCGCGGCGAGCATCTTCGTCATCGGTGCCGTCGCGGCGCGGCTGTTCGCGGGGAACCTCGTGGACCTCGTGGGCCGCCGCAAGGCCCTCGCGGTGTCCTTCGCGGTGTTCCTCGTCGCGTCGCTCGCGTACGTGCCCGTCGACTCTGGTGCGGCCTCGCTCGGTGCGCTGCTCGCGGTGCGCGCCGTGCACGGTGTCGCGTTCGGGGTGGCCAGCACGGCAGCCATGGCGCTCGGTCAGTCCCTCATCCCGGCCTCGCGCCGCGCCGAGGGCACGGGCTACTTCACGCTCTCGGCCACCCTTGCGACCGCCGTCGGCCCGTTCCTCGCCCTTCTGCTGATGCACGGCCCCGGCTACCAGGCGCTGTTCCTCGCGAGCGGGGTGGTCGCCGTGGGCGGCATGGTCGTGTCCCTCTTCCTGCGCACCACGGACGCGCCGCTCACGCTCGAGGACCGAGCCAGACTGCGCCGCTTCCACCCGCGCGACATGCTCCACACGGCCGTGCTGCCCGTCGCGAGCTTCATGCTGGTCCTCGCCGTCGCGTTCTCCGGGGTGCTCACCTTCGTGAACTCGTTCGCGACCGAGCGTGGGCTCGAGCGCGGCGCCACGCTCTTCTTCGTGGTCTACGCCGTGGTGCTGTTCGCGAGCCGTCTCGTCGCGGGCCGGATCCAGGACGCTCGCGGGCCCGACGGCGTGGTCTACGTCGCCGTCGCCGCGTTCGCGGGTGGGCTCGTGCTCCTCGCGCTCGCCGCGAGCGATCTCACCCTCGTCGTGGCGGGCGGGCTGATCGGTGCGGGCTTCGGCACGCTCATGTCCGCGATCCAGGCGATCGCCGTCGAGCGGGTCCCGCGGCACCGCGTGGGGGTCGCGATCTCGACGCACTTCTTCATGGTGGACCTCGGTGTGGGGCTCGGACCGGTGGTGCTCGGAGCCGTGCTCGCCGTCGTCGACTTCGGGGTGCTGTACCTCGTCCTCGCCGTGATCGTCGCGCTCTCGACGGGACTGTACTTCTTGGTGCACGCGCGCCCCGAGCGGCGCCGCGAGGTCGAGGCCGCGCGCGAGCCGGCGCTCGCCGAGGCCTTCTAGGCGGGCGGGCCGTCGAGGTCCGTGCGCCGCTGCAGGCGGTGCGCCCGGCGCGCCGTGCGCCAGCCGTCCACACCCAGGAGCGCGAGCGCGACCCACACGAGGGCGAAGCCCCACCAGCGGGCCGCGGGCATCGCCTCGTGGAACACGAGCACGGCCACGAGGAGCTGCATCGTGGGGGTGAGGTACTGCACGAGCCCCACCACGCTCAGGGGCAGACGGCGGGTCGCTGCGGCGAAGCACAGCAGGGGGACCGCCGTCGCGATGCCGAGGGTCGCGAGGAGCGCCGAGTGGCCGCCGCCGTGCGCCCCGAAGGTCCCTGCGCCCGAGGCGTGCAACCAGACGAGGTAGCCGAGCGCGACGGGGGTCAGCACGAGCGTCTCGACGGCCAGGCCGGTCGTGGCGCCCACGGTGCGTCCCACGCGGTTCTTCATGAGCCCGTACAGCGCGAAGCTGCCCGCGAGGGCGAGCGCGATCCACGGCACGGTGCCGTAGCCGATCGAGATGACCACCACGGCGCCCGCGCCGAACCCGAGGGCGACCCACTGCGCGGTGCGCAAGCGCTCACCGAGCACGAGCACGGCGAGCGCGACGGTCACGATGGGGTTGATGTAGTACCCGAGCGACGCGTCGACCGTGTGTCCTGCGAGGACGGCGAACACGAACACGAGCCAGTTGGTCGCGAGCAGCACGGAGGCAAGGGTGAGCCAGCCGAGCATCCTGCGGTCCCGCAGCACGGCGAGCAGCTCACCCCACGAACGGGCGACCGCGACGAGGACGGCGCAGAACAGCAGCGACCACACCACGCGGTGCGCCACGATCTCGAGCGGGGTGGCTGGCTCGAGCAGCGGGAAGAAGAGGGGGAACACGCCCCACAGACCGAAGGCGCCGAGCGCGTAGCCGAGCCCGGCGCGGGGAGAGGTGCTCACGAGCGCACGCTACCTGGCACGCGCCGCATACCAGACCATGAATTCGCTCACTTAGGACCCTCCGGGGTGAGGCTTACCTCACCTGTCACCGTAGAATCGGGCGCGTGACTGCTGACTCCACCCTGCGCGTGGCCGTGGTCGGGGCTGGCCCCGCCGGCATCTACGCCGCCGACATCCTGTCCAAGTCCGGCCTCGACGTGAGCATCGACGTGCTCGAACGGCTCCCCGTGCCGTTCGGCCTCGTGCGCTACGGCGTGGCCCCGGACCACCCGCGCATCAAGCAGATCATCGTGGCGCTCGAGAAGATCCTGGGCGGGGGCAAGGCGCGGCTGCTCGCGAACGTCGAGTACGGCGTGGACCTCAAGCTCGAGGACCTGCGCCAGTTCTACGACGCCGTGATCTTCGCGACCGGTGCGATCCGCGACACCGCGCTCACCATCCCGGGCGCGGACCTCGAGGGCTCGTACGGCGCCGCGGACTTCGTGTCCTGGTACGACGGCCACCCCGACGTGCCGCGCACGTGGCCCCTCGACGCCCAGCACGTGGCCGTGCTCGGTGCGGGCAACGTCGCGCTCGACGTGACGCGCACGCTCGCGAAGCACGTCGAGGACCTCATGGCCACCGACATCCCCGACAACGTCGCCGAGGGGCTGGGCGCGAGCGAGATCACCGACGTGCACGTCTTCGCGCGCCGCGGCCCCGCCCAGGCGAAGTTCTCGCCGCTCGAGCTGCGCGAGCTGGGGCACGTGCGGGACGTCGACGTGATCGTCTACCCCGAGGACTTCGAGTTCGACGCGGGATCCGAGGCGGCTATCAACTCGTCGAACCAGACCAAGCAGGTCGTCAAGACCCTCACGGACTGGACGCTCGACAACTACGCGGGTTCGCCGTCCCTGACCGCCTCGCGGCGCATCCACCTGCACTTCCTGCACGCGCCCGTCGAGATCCTGGGCGAGGACGGCAAGGTCACCGGCCTGCGCACCGAGCGGACCGTGCTCACGGGCGACGGCAACGTGGTGGGCACCGGCCAGTTCCACGACTGGGACGTCCAGGCCGTCTACCGCGCCGTGGGCTACTTCGGCTCCGAGCTCGTGGACGTGCCGTTCGACGACCGCGGCGGGGTGATCCGCAACCGCGAGGGGCGGGTGCTCGACGTCGAGGGCGACCACATCCCGGGCCTCTACACGACCGGCTGGATCAAGCGCGGCCCCGTGGGCCTCATCGGCCACACGAAGTCCGACGCGTCCGAGACGATCGCGCACCTCGTGTCCGACGTCGAGTCCGTGCCGCGCGCCCCCGAGCGCGACCCGCAGGCGATCGTCGACTTCCTCGCGTCGCGCGACGTCAAGGTGGTCGAGTGGGACGGCTGGCTGCGCGTCAACGAGCACGAGGCGCGCCTCGGCGAGGCGCACGGCCGGGCGCGCATCAAGGTCGTGGACCGCGACGAGCTCACCCGGATCGCCCGCGCCGAGTCCTGAGCCGAGGCGGTTCGCTCGGGGTGGGTTCGCCCTGAGTGCGAGGGCCGCTCAGCGCGGCAGCATCCGCCGCAAGAACTCGCGCGTGCGCGGCTGCTGCGGGTCGGTGAGCACTTGGGCGGCCGGTCCCTGCTCGTGGATGCGGCCGTGGTGGAGGAAGCACACCTCGTCCGCGACGTCGCGCGCGAAGGCCATCTCGTGGGTCGCGATGAGCATCGTGTGGCCCTCGGCGCGCAGCTCCGTGAGGAGGTCGAGCACCTCGCCCACGAGCTCGGGGTCGAGGGCCGAGGTGACCTCGTCGAGCAGCAGGAGCCGCGGGGAGGACACGAGGGCGCGCGCGATCGCGACGCGCTGCTGCTGGCCGCCCGAGAGCTCGTCGGGGAAGGAGCGGGCCTTGTCCGCGAGCCCCACGCGCTCGAGCATCGCGAGGGCCCGCTCGTCCGCCTCGGCGCGCGCCACGCCATGGACCAGCCGCTGGGCGAGCGCGACGTTCTCGAGCACCCGCAGGTGCCCGAAGAGGTTGAAGGACTGGAACACCATGCCCATGCGCGCGCGCACGGCGTTGGCGTCCACGCGCGGGTCGCAGATGTCGAGGCCGTCGAGCCAGATGTCGCCGTCGTCGACCTCCTCGAGCAGGTCGATCGTGCGCAGCAGCGTGGACTTGCCGGAGCCGGACGCGCCGATCAGCGCGATGACCTGGTGCGGGCGGACGTCGAGGTCGATCCCGTCGAGGACCACGTTGTCACCGAACGCCTTGCGGACCCCGCGGACACGGAGCAGGGGCTCGGGGGCGCCGTCGTCGGACCCCGTCCCCGTCCCGGGCCGCTCGGAGGTGCCGCTCATCGCAACGCACCTCCTCCCGCGAGCCCGGACTGGGCCCCGAGCCACCCCGAGCGGCGCGCGAACGCGTCCGTGAAGCGCGTCAGGGGGATCGTCAGGAGGATGAACAGGAAGCCCGCCACGATGTAGGGCGTGAAGTTCGCGTGCTGGGACGTGACCACCTGGGCGGCGCGGATCGCGTCGTACGCGCCGAGGATCGAGATGAGCCCCGAGTCCTTGGACAGGGCCACGAGGTCGTTGAGCAGCGGTGGGACCACGCGGCGCACGGCCTGGGGGAGCACCACGTGCCGGGTGGCCTGGGCGCGCGAGAGCCCGAGCGAGCGGGCCGCCGCGACCTGCGAGGGGTGCACGGACTCGATGCCCGCGCGGAACACCTCGGCCACGTACGCGGAGTACGTCAGGACGATCGCGAGGCCGCCCAGCCACACGGGAGAGGTGGTCATCCACGGGATGCGCAGGCCCGGGATGCCGAAGCCCACCACGAGCAGCACCAGCAGGAGCGGCAGCCCCCGGAACAGGTCCACGTAGGCCGTCGCGGCGGCGCGCAACGGGAAGAACACGGGCCCGCGCAGCGTGCGGCAGATCGCGAGCACGAGGGCGAAGAAGAAGATGACGACGGCGGCCACGACGAGGACCCGCACGTTGAGCCACAGTCCCTCGAGCACCTTCGGGAGCGACGCGACGGCCACGTCCCAGTCGAGGAAGGACTTGCGCACGCGCGGCCAGCCGGGCGTGTTGACGACGGCGAGGACGACGACGGCGGTCACCACGACCGTGCTCGCGAACGCGGTCACGGTGGACCGGCGGGCGGCCCGACGCCGGATCGCGTCCCTCTCACGTTGGCGGGCCGAGGGCTCGTAGCCCCCGGCCCGCTCACGCATGTCACTCATGGGTGCTCAGTCTGCCTCGCCGCGCGTCACTGGAGGACGGGAACGCCGGCGGTGTCCGTGAGCCACTGCGCCTCGAGGTCGGCGAGCGTGCCGTCCGCGCGCAGGGCGTCCACGGCGGCCGTGACGGCGTCGACGTTCGGGGACTCGAGGTCGAGCACGAGGCCGAACTGGTCCGGGTTGTCGCCCGCGGGGAGCTGGCCGATGAACGTCCCGCCCTCGAGCTCGACGGCCGTGACGTACAGCGCCGTCGGGAGGTCGAACACGACTACGTCGACGAGGCCGGACGCGAGGGCTTGCTTGGCCTGGTCGTTGTCGTTGAACAGCGAGATCGCGTTCTCCGGCTGGACGGTCGCCTCGACCACGGCGGCGCTCGTGGTGCCCACCATCGCGCCGATCTTGAGCGGCTTGAGGCCCGCGATGTCCGTGACGCCCACGGCCGCGCTGCCCTCGATCGTCACGACGGCCTGCGTCGCGTCGTAGTAGGACGAGGAGAACGCGATGTTCGCCTTGCGCTCGTCCGTGATGGAGACCTGGTTGATCGCGAAGTCGTAGTTCTTCACGCCCGGCGCGATGATCTGGTCGAAGCTCGCGGCGACCCACTCGACGTCCGCGGCCGCGAAACCGAGCTGCTCGGCCACGGCGTACGCGACGGCGGACTCGTAGCCCTTGCCGTTGGTCGGGTCGTTGTCCACGACCCACGGCTCGTACGCCGGGTCGGACGTGCCGATCGTGAGCTTGCCGTCCGTGACGGTCTCGAGGGCGGGGGCTGCGGGCTCAGCGGTCTCGCTCGCGGCGGGCGTCTCGGTGGTCGGGGCGGGGGTGGGCTCGGTCGAGCCGGAGCCGGCGCAGCCCGCGAGCGCCAAGGCGCTCGCAGCGGCCAGGACGGTGATGCGGGTGGTGATGCGCATGACGCTCCTCGGTTCGGTGCGGGGGAGAAGGAGGTGAGCTACCGGTCGGTAGGGGCCCGCATGCAGGGTAAGGGAACGTCCGCGCCGTCGTCGTCGTTGTGTCACGTAGTGATCGACGTCGAAAGGTGGCCGTACTCGCATGGGGCGTAGCTTCGTCAACGGGGTGAAGACCGCGGGGCTCCTCGGGGCCTTGTGGGCTCTGCTGCTGGGCATCTGGGCGCTCGTGGGGGACGGCAGCACGGGGCTGCTCGTGATCTTCGTGGGTGTCGGGCTCGTCTCGACGGCCGTGAGCTACTGGAACTCGGACAAGATCGCGATCCGGGCGATGCACGCGCGGCCCGTCACGGAGCTCGAGCAGCCGGTGATGTACCGGATCGTGCGCGAGCTCTCGACGCAGGCCCGCCAGCCCATGCCGCGGCTCTATGTGTCACCCACGGCGGCGCCCAACGCGTTCGCGACGGGCCGCAACCCGCGCAACGCGGCCGTCGCGTGCACCACGGGCCTGCTCGAGCTGCTCGACGAGCGCGAGCTGCGCGCGGTGCT
>JAAYZM010000473.1 GCA_012514835.1 Actinomycetales bacterium | reverse complement strand
TGGTCGGTGCCCCGCACACGTCCAACTGGGACTTCATCCACATGCTCGCGATCGCGTGGGACCTGGGGCTGCACGTGCGCTACCTCGGCAAGGACGCGCTGTTCCGCCCGCCGTTCGGGTTCGTGATGCGTGCGCTCGGGGGCATCCCCGTGGACCGCTCCAACCCGAGCGGGCTCGTCGCGGACCTCGTGGAGCGGGCGCGCGCGGGCGAGGACTTCAACCTCGTGGTGACGCCGGAGGGCACGCGCTCGGCAGGCAAGTACTGGAAGTCGGGCTTCTGGCGCATCGCCGTCGGCGCGGAGCTGCCCATCACGCTGGGCTACGTGGACCGCACCACGATGACCACGGGGCTGGGCCTGACGTTCACGCCCACGGGCGACGTGCGCGAGGACATGGACACCGTGCGCGCCTTCTACGCGGACAAGTCCGGCCTGCGCCCCGAGCGCCGCACCGTCCCGCGCCTCCGCGAAGAAGACCCCCCACCCCCCGCCTGAAGCCTGACGCCTGACCGGGCCGCCTGCCGCCTCCTCGACACGCCCCCCACCTGACGCCTCCCACCCTCCCGCTGACTTCGGCAGTTGCACCTGACTTCGGCAGGTGCGCGTGCCGAACTCGGTTGCCACTGCCGAAGTCAGCGAGGGGAAGGGGTCAGGATGGCAGGGACGCCGACGACGGCGGACGCCGCGATCTCGTGCGCCGCGGTGACCACGCCGCGGGCCGAGCGGTGCGGTCAGTGAGCCCCGCTGCTGATGTACGCGGACAGGATCCCGTAGAGGAGCAGCACGCCCACCACCACGAGGATGACTGTCAGGATCGCGGCGCCCGTGATTGCTCCCAGGACGTACCAGCGGCTCCGAGGGATCACGATGCCCGCGATCGCCGCCGCGAGAGCCAGGACCCCGGCGCCGGGTGCCGTCGCGTACGCCATCCCGTCGCCGACCGCCCGGACGTAGAGCACCGAGGCGATGGCCAGCAGCACTGTCACCGGGACCGCGACAGCCGCGCCGATCCAGAACTTCGCGACGGTGGACCTGTCTGACGCGGGCCGCGGCGCGGGCGTCCAGTACTCGCGCCGCACCCCGCGGGGTTCGGCCTCGACAGGCCGCATCGGGTCCGCGTTCCGAGGTGGCTCGAGGGACGGGTCCATGGCCGGGAGTCTTCCACCTCACGTGCGCTCGTGGGCCCCGGTCAGGGGGTGGGGCCGGTGGCGGCGGGGCGGTCGGGCTGGTTGGACCACGCGGACCACGAGCCCGGGTAGAGGGCGGCAGGGACGCCGACGAGGGCCAGCGCGGCGATCTCGTGCGCCGCGGTGACCCCGGAGCCGCAGTAGACGGCCACGGGTGAACCGCCCGTGACGCCCAGCGCGGCGAAGCGGGCCGCGAGCTGATCGCGCGGCAGGAACCTCCCGTCGGCCGCGAGGTTCTCGATGGTGGGCGCGCTCACGGCGCCGGGGACGTGCCCGGCGCGCGGGTCCACGGGCTCGGTCTCGCCGCGGTACCGCTCGCCCGCGCGCGCGTCGAGCAGCACTCCGCGCGCGGGCCAGGCCGCGGCGTCGTCGTCGTCGGCGGTAGGGAGGTGCCCTCCCGTGAGGGTGACGTCGCCAGGTCCGACGACGGCGTCCCCCGCCTCGAGCGCACCCCCTGCGACCTGCCACGCGGCGAGCCCGCCGTCGAGCAGGACGACGTCCTCGACACCCGCCCAGCGCAAGAGCCACCATGCGCGGGCCGCGGCGAGCCCGGGGCCGTCGTCGTACACGACCACACGCTCCCCGGACCGCAAACCCCAACGGCGTGCAGCATCCTGCAGCGCGGAGACGTCGGGCAGCGGATGCCGTCCCTCCTCGGGTGCGCCGTGACGGGACAGCTCGGTGTCGAGCGACACGTAGACCGCCCCCGGCAGGTGGCCGGCACGGTAGGCGTCACGGCCGTCCGGCACGGCGAGCGACCAACGCACGTCGAGCAGGTGCACGGGTTCTCCGGCCGCGAGGGACGCGGCGAGCGAGGAGACTGAGACGAGAACACGGGGCGTGGCGTTGGTCACTCGCCCATTGTCGCGTGACCACGATGCGGGCATGATGTCCACGGACTGACGCCCTGGGCACCACCCTGATCCGCGGCGTATCGTCCTCCATCGGCCACGAAGCGGCCCGCGGGCGCCAGATCCGCGAGCACGGACCGCCGTGAGCCCCGGGCGGCAACCCGCCCCGCACCGCAGCACACAGTCAGATTGGTTGTCATGGAAACCGCGCTCGAGCCCATCTACGCCCAGGTCCTCGCTCGCAACCCCGGTGAGACGGAGTTCCACCAGGCGGTTCGTGAGGTGTTCGACAGCCTCGGCCCCGTGCTGCGCAAGCACTCCCACTACGCGGACGCCGCCGTGCTGCAGCGCATCTGCGAGCCGGAGCGCCAGATCATCTTCCGGGTGCCGTGGGTGGACGACCACGGGCGCGTGCAGATCAACCGTGGCTTCCGCGTCGAGTTCAACTCCGCGCTCGGCCCGTTCAAGGGCGGCCTGCGGTTCCACCCGTCGGTGTACCTGGGGATCATCAAGTTCCTCGGCTTCGAGCAGGTCTTCAAGAACTCCCTGACGGGCATGCCGATCGG
>JAAYZM010000472.1 GCA_012514835.1 Actinomycetales bacterium | reverse complement strand
GCGTCGAGTGGGACCTCACTAGCTGCACGCCGGAGGAGCTGGCGCAGCTGCGCGCGTGGGCCGGGCTGTACCGCGAGGCGCGCGGGCTGCTGCACAGCGGCGTCACGGTGCGCGCCGACCTGCACGATCCTTCGCTCGTGCTCCACGGTGTGGTGGCGCAGGACGGTTCCGAGGCGCTGTTCGCCCTCGTGCGCACCACCTCGGGGGCGGCCCGCTGGCCCGGGCGTATGCGGCTGCCCGGCCTCGACCCGGCGCGCCGCTACGCCGTGCGGCTGCGCCCCGAGGTGGGCTTCGCGCGGCGGCACCAGAACGCTGACCCGGTGTGGCTCGCGGCTGCTGTCGGGGACGCGCTCGAGGGTGCGCCGTCGGGCACGGGACTCGAGCATGCAACCGAAGGTGCGCCGTCGGCCCCAGCGCTCGAGGGTGCGGGCGGGGGTGCGCCGTCGGCCCCAGCGCTCGAGGGTGCGGGCGGGGGTGCGCCGTCGGCCCCGGAACGCCACGCAGCTCCGACGCCAGTCCTCACGGGCGAGACCCTCACCCGCGTGGGCGTCCCGCTGCCGACTCTCGCGGTCACGAACGCCCTGGTGCTCCACCTGACCGCCCTCCCCTGAGAATCACCGTGCAGGGTTAGAGCTTCACCAGGGCACCGAGCCCACACGATCCCCAGCTCCGCCCCCACGCACCCCATCGCGGAACACCACGCCCACCGCCCCCCAGTTGCGGAACACCACGACCCCAAAGTGCTACTTGCGGAACACCATGCGACAACGGTGTTCCGCAAGCGATGGCTTGGCCAGGGACAACACCAATGGCCCGACCAGGGGCGGCACCCCTGATCCCGGCGCCTAGAGTGCGAGGCATGCGCACCGCCGGGGTCGACCTCGCCGCTGAGGCCCTCCGCACGGCAGTAGCCGTGATCGAGTGGCACGACGGCGGCGCTCACGTCGCCGAGCTACGGCTCGGGGTATCCGACGACGACATCCTGGCGACCATCCCCACGGCGGACGTGACCGGCATCGACTGCCCGTTCGGCTGGCCCGACGCCTTCGTGGACCTCGTCGTGGCGCACCGAGATGGGAGTCTCGTCGCGCCAGCGTCCTCCGCGCGCGCGTGGCGCCGTCCGCTCACCATGCGCGCGACCGACCTCCACGTGCACGCCACCACGGGCCTGACGCCGCTGAGCGTCTCGGCGGACCGGATCGCCCACGCGGCGCTGCGGCTCACGGCGATCCTCGCCACGCTCGAGAGCCGCGGTGTGCCGTGCGCCCGCGACGGCAGCGCACGAGTGGTCGAGGCCTACCCTGCTGCGGCGCTCCAGACGTGGGGGCTGCCGTTCCGCGGCTACAAGCGAGGAGCGGGCACGACGGCGCGGGCCGGGCTCGTCGACCGGCTCCAGGAGCGCGCCCCGTGGCTCGAGCTCGGGGCGTTCGAGCAGACGTGCTGTGCGTCCGACGACGCCCTCGACGCCGTCGTGTGTGCGCTGATCGCCCGCGCGGCCGCCGTCGGACACACCGTCCCTGCCCCGGACGCGGCGCAGGCTCGACGCGAAGGCTGGATCCACCTGCCCACCGCGCCCCTGGCGACCCTCGCCACACCGTGAGCGCCGACTCGAGCCCCTCAGCTCCCACACTCCTCGCCCACCAGCTGCGGAACACCAGGACCACAGAGTGCCCCTTGCGGAACACCACGCGACAACCGTGTTCCGCAGAAGGGGAGGAGCCCGCCCGAAATCAGCTCGCCGCACCAGTGCGCCCAGCACTACGGTGACCGGCGGTCGCTCAGCGGGCACCCGGAACCCCCTGGGTCACGGTGTCCCCGTGGTCGGCCTCTGTCCAGGCAACGCGTCGGTCCCGCCGATGCATGCAGTTCAACTCTGCACCCGCGGCCACCGGCCGGTGCGCACGGGGCCGGCGGCCCTGCGGCGCGAAGCCCCGCCTCCCGGTCCTGCACCGGCCGGTGGTCCGCGAGCAGCAGCACACGAAGGAGCAAGGCGATGGCTAGGGTCACGGTCCAGACGTTCGAGCGCGCGGTGCTGCACCAGCGCGGCGCCCAGGCGCGCGTCCTCGAGCCGGGCCGCCACCGCTACCGCCGCCTCGGTTCTGCGGTGCACGTGGTGGACCTGCGCCCGGCGCTCCTCAAGGTCTCCGGCCAGGAGCTCCTCACGTCCGACGGCGTGGGCGTCAAGGCGTCCCTCGCCGTGCGCTTCCGCGTCGAGGACGCCCTCGCGTGGGTCATGTCGAGCGACGCCGACGACGGCGGACGCGAGCAGCTCCACCTCGCGACGCAGCTCGCCGTGCGCTCCTTCGTCGGTGGCCTCACCGCGGAGGAGCTCCTCGGCGCGCGGGCCGGGTCAGGGGCGCCCCTGACGGCCGCCGTGACGAGCGCGGTGGCGGGTCTCGGCGTCGTCGTCGAGGCCGTCGACCTGCGCGACCTGTCCTTCCCGGGCGAGCTGCGCGGCGTGTTCGCGCGTGCGGCGATCGCTCGGCAGGAGGGTGCCGCGGCGCTCGAGCGGGCGCGCGCGGAGACGGCGGCACTGCGCTCGCTCGCCAACGCGGCACGGCTGCTCGACTCGACGCCGGGTCTGCGCGAGCTGCGCACGCTGCAGGCCGTCGAGTCCGGTGGCGGCACGGTGGTCCTCAAGGCCTCCGACGTCTAGCCGGTCGCCCGGCCCGGGCTGTGGATAACTCCCGCAGCCCGGTGCCGGGCGGCACGCTGGCGGGCATGACGAGACCTGACGACATCGACCTGTCCATCGACGCGATCGCCGCCCAGATCGCGGCGGCCGAACCCTCCGCGGTGCTCCGCACGTGGCTCCGGTTCACGCGCCAGCACGTGTGGACCGACCGCGAGCTGTGGATCCTCTACTGCGAGGACGGCCAACCGACCCCCGTGCTCACCCAGCTCGCGGACCTCCCCGCCCTGCCCGACGACGAAGGGCTGGCGGGTCTCATGGACGTGTGCAACCACTTCGTGGACATGCTGGGGCCCGGCTCGTTCGCGTTCCTGCTGGTGCGCCCCGGCGTGGCCGGGCTCAGCAGCGGGGACAAGCGCTGGGCCACCGGCATCGTCGCGGCCGCGCGCGAGGCGGGCATCCCGATCGAGCCCCTCCACCACACGAACGAGCTCGAGGTCCGCGAGTTCGCCCCCGACGAGCTGGTCGGCCCCAGCTGAGCCCGTGTCCCGATGTCTCAAGAATGAGGACATTCGCGCAACGGATCCTCAGTTCACGAACACGCAGAACGGGTGCCCCGAAGGGTCGGCGAACACGTAGAGCGGCTCGTCCGGGTCCTGGGAGCGGTCGAGCAGCAGACGCGCCCCGAGCTCGAGAGCCCGCTCGCGCGCCTGCTCGAGCGCGGCCACGTCCGGCACCACGGTGTCGAGGTGGAGCATCTGAGGGACGTCGGCGGTGGGCCACGTCGAGACGGGCAACGACTCGACCTGCTGGAACGCGAGGTTCGAGCCGTCCTGGTTGCGCAGCACGAGCCAGTCCTGGCCGGCGGGGTCCGGCTCGCCCGCCGGGGGTGGCTCGTCGCCCGGCCGGTACTCGAGCCCGAGGAGTGCGCGGTAGAACTCCGCGGGCCCGACGCTCGCGCGCCGGGCCCGCCGTAGACCAGAAGGGGTGCTCAGGAGGTGAGGCCCGCGACCCAGTCGGTGTTCTCGTCCATCCAGGCGCGAACGATCTCGGTGTAGTCGGAGATGTCCTCGTCCGTGTTGTACATGACGTTCTCGAGCGAGAAGAGCGTCTCGGAGTCCATCCGGAAGCTCTTGAGCCACTCCGTCACCTCGGGGAACTCCGTGTCGAAGCCCGTGCGCGTGAACGTGTGGATCGACTCCGCCTCGCCGAGCGTGAGCTCGGGGTCCTCGAGGTCCTTGATGTCGAACGCGTCGTAGGCCCAGTGCGGGCGCCACAGCGTGACCACGACGTTCTCGCCCGCGCTGATCTTCGAGCTGAGCTCCGCGAGCATCGCGGGCGTCGAGGACGTCACGAAGTCCATGTCCTCGAGGCCGTACGTCGGGATGACGTTCTCCTGCGTGGCCTTCGTGAGCCCGGCCCCCGGCTCGATGCCGATGATGCGGTCACCGAACAGCTCGGAGTTCTCCGCGAGCTCGGTGAGCGAGTCGATCGGGGCGTCCGCGTTGACGGTGAACGTCAGCTTGGCGTCGTCGTTCCACGAGCCCAGGTCGACGATGTCGTCACCGAACTGCTCGAAGTAGTCCTTGTGCGTGAACGGCAGCCAGCCGTCGAGCGCGAGGTCGTAGTCCCCCGCCGCGACGCCGGTGAACACGGGGCCCGCGTCCGCGTACTGCAGGTCCACGTTGTAGCCGTTGTCCTCGAGGACGAGCTTCCAGATGTAGGACACGGCCTCGCCCTCGGGCCAGCCGTTGAAGACACCGATCGTGATGTCCTTCGAGGCTTCGGGGGCGGCAGACTCGTCGTTGCTCCCGGTGTCGCTCGCGCAGCTCGCGAGCGCGAGGGTCGCGGCGGCGGCCACCGCGAGCCCCTTGAGCAGGTGTCGCTTCTTCATGATGTTTCCTTTCCTTCCGCGAGCGGGCTCACGGTTGTTGGGGATGCCCACGAGGGGGCGCGTGTGCCCGCACCGCTGACTGGTGCGAGCGGTCAGTTCTCAGGCAGCCGCGGGGGCTGCGTCAGGCTCGGACGTCTTCGAGAACGAGGTCCGACGCCGAGACCGGTCGCGGGTGCCGAACCCGCCCGTGATGCGGTCAAGGATCATGGCGATGACGACGACGGCGGTCCCTGCCTCGAAGCCGAGCGGGATGTTCACCGAGCTCAGGGCCTGGACGATCGGGCGTCCCAGGCCGGGCGCACCGACCATCGAGGCGATGACGGACATCGACAGCGAGAGCATGATGACCTGGTTGATGCCCGCCATGATCGACGGCATCGCGAGTGGCAGCTGGATCTGGCGCAGGATGCGACCGGGCGTGGCACCGAACGCGTGACCCGCCTCGACCACCTCCTTGTCGACCCCGCGGATGCCCAGCTCCGTGAGCCGCACCCCGGGCGCGAGCGCGAACATGATGGTCGCGACGATGCCGGGCACGGGGCCCACGCTGAACAGGAAGATCGCGGGCAGCAGGTACACGAACGCAGGCATGGTCTGCAGGAAGTCGAGCACCGGTCGCACGATGTTCGAGACCGTCTGGGAGCGCGCGGCCCAGATGCCGAGCGGGACCGAGATGGTCGTCGCGATGAGCACGGCCACCACGGTCAGCGCGAGCGTCAGCATCGCGTTGTCCCACTGCGCCACGAGGTCGATCAGCACGAGCCCGAGCGCCGCGCCCACCGCGAGCTTCCAGCCCTTCGCCCAGAACGAGAGCGCGGCGATCACGAGGATCACGGCCCACGTGGGCGGGGTGGTGAACAGCCACGTCGAGGCGTCGTAGACGGCAAGGAACGTCGCGGCGACGAAGTCGAAGAACCAGCCGCCGTACGTGGTGAGGAAGTCGATGAGGTCCTTGATCCACGCGCCGAGCGGGATGCGGGCGCCGTCGGCGAACCACTGAGCGATGTCCATCAGAGTGCACCTTCCTCGGTGGTCGTCGTCGGCCCGCCGTCGGCCCCGGCCCCTGCCGCAGGCGCGGCGTTCGCCGCGGCGTCCACGAGCGGGGTGAACTCGGCGACCATGTCGAGCGGTGTGGAGACCACGGGCAGCTCGCGCGTGGAGGGTTCCACGTTGCCGAGGGTCGCGAGGAGGGTCACGCGGGGGATGACGCCGATGAGGCGTCGCGTCTCGTCGACGACGGCGAGCGGCACGGGACTCTCGACGGCGCTCTCGACGATGTCGGTGAGCAGCTCGTCGGGCCCCACCGTGAGGACCGACTGATCGACGATCGCCCTCAGGTCCGTCTGGCCCGCCTTGACGGCGCGGATGACGGCGCGGTCCGTGACGACGCCCACGAGCCGGCGGCCCTCGGTCGCGAACACGGCGCGGGCCTGCTGCTCGCGCAGGACGCGCAGCGCACCGCGCACGCCGGCGCTCACGGGGGTGGTCAGGTGCGGCGGCTCCATCACGGTGCGCGCGGTGAGCACGCGGGTGCGGTCCACGTCCTGCACGAACTGCGCCACGTAGTCGTTCGCCGGGTCGGTGAGGATCTCCTCGGGCGTACCCAGCTGGACAATCCGCCCGTCGCGCATCACGGCGATCCGGTCCCCGAGGAACATCGCCTCGTTGAGGTCGTGCGTGATGAAGATGATGGTGCGGCCCAGCTCTTGCTGGAGCTCGACGAGCTGCTCCTGCATCTCGCGCCGGATGAGGGGGTCGAGCGCGGAGAACGCCTCGTCCATGAGCATGATGTCGGTGCCGGCCGTGAGGGCGCGGGCCAGGCCCACGCGCTGACGCATGCCGCCCGAGAGCTCGTCGGGGCGCGAGTCCGCCCACTCGGCGAGGCCCACCTTGTCGAGGATCGCGCGGGCGCGCTCGAGGCGCTCGGCCTTCGCGACACCCTGGATCTCGAGCGCGTACGCGGCGTTGTCGATCACCGTGCGGTGCGGCAGCAGGGCGAAGTGCTGGAACACCATCGAGACGGACCGGCGCCGGATCTCGCGCAGCTCGCGCGGGGTGGCCGCGGAGACGTCGCTGCCATGGATGATGACCTCGCCCGCCGTGGGGGGCAGCAGCCCGTTGAGCATGCGGATCAGCGTCGACTTGCCCGAGCCGGACAGGCCCATGACCACGAAGATCTCGCCGCGCTCGACCGTGAAGCTCGCGTCGATCACGGCAGCCGTCCCGGCGTCGAGTACGTCGGAACGGGACTGGCCGTCCTGGAGGCGGCGCACAGCCTGCCCCGGGTTCTTGCCGAACACCTTGTACAGGTGACGTGCTTCTAGAGCGATCTCGGACACGTTTCCCCAGGCGGCACACGCGAGGGTGCGTGGGCCGTCGTCAGTCACGCCCGGGTGACGATCACAAGGCCACCGGGTAATCGCTGCACTGGCGGCTCGGGCGCGGATTTCTGATCCGCACAAAGATCATCGACCGTACGCTCGCATCTCTCCCGAACGGTGCAGCAATTTCGGAGAACGACACGACCGCGGACTGGTCGTGGGCCAAGAGCCCAGCGTCCACCCTAACGATTTCCCCATGACATGACAAACTCGGTGAGCGCATTCTTTGCTTTGCGAGGTCTGTCCGGTTCAGCCCGGGGCCTCGCCGCGACGGGGAGAATGGGTGCGCCCTCCCTGCCCGTTCCCGTCCCCTTCCCCGCCCAGGAGACCCGTGGCCCGCGCCAGCTCGACGCGCAACCTGATCAGCGCGATCCTCACGCTCGCCGTGCTCCTCGCGGCCCTGTTCGCGCTTCGCGCGTTCAACGACGACGACGGCGCCCCCAGCGCAGACACCACGCCCACGACCGCCGTCGTCGGCCCCTCGAGCCCCGCTCCCACGGCGAGCGCGCCGTCGGACCCCTCCTCGTCGGAGCCTGCGCCTACGGAGCCTGCGCCCGAGCCGAGCCCTCGCCCCACCCTCGACACCACGGGCACGGCGATCGTGGACGCCGCCGCATGGGATCCGCAGGACGCGGCACCGGGATTCGCGGACGAGCTCGCGCTCCTCGCCACGATCGACCAGCGGGCGCGCACGGGCCACGACGGCTACTCGCGCGACGAGTTCGGGGAGCGGTGGGCGGACGTGGACGGCAACGGCTGCGACACCCGCAACGACGTGCTGGCCCGCGACCTGCGCGACGTGGAGCTGCGGCGCGGGACGTGCCTCGTGCAGTACGGCACCCTCCACGACCCGTACACGGGGTTCGTGATCGACTTCGAGCGCGGGCCCGTGACCAGCGAGGCCGTGCAGATCGACCACCTCGTGGCGATGTACGACGCGTGGCGCACGGGCGCCCGCGACTGGCCTGCCGGCCTGCGCCAGCAGCTCGCGAACGACCCGGCCAACCTCTACGCCGTGGACGGCGCGACGAACGACGACAAGGGCCACTCCGACGCGTCCGCCTGGCTGCCCCCGAACCGCGAGTTCCACTGCGAGTACGTCGCCGCGCAGGTGCGCATCAAGGCCGCCTACGGGCTGTGGATGACACCCGCCGAGCACGCCGCGTCGCGGCGCGTCCTCGAGGGCTGCTGAGCTACTTCCAGAACTGCCACCAGCGCTTGCGGGCGGCGTCCGGGACGTACGGCTGACCGTTCATCATGGTGGGCCGGGACCGGGCCGACGACGGGGTGCGGGCCGGTGCGTACCCAGAGCTCGGTGGTCCGGACGGCCCGGGCGGTCCAGACGGCGGCGGAGCTTGCCACGCCGGGCTCGGGCTCGGAGCGGATGCCGCGCTCGACGACGTCCACCCGGCGTGGGTCGCCGGGCCCTGTCCCCCGGAGGAGCCCCCACCGAGCGCGCTCAGGGCCCGTTCCCACTCGGCGCGCAGGGCCTGCGGGAGATCGTCGAGCGAGTCGTACTGCACCCCGTTGACGGAGAACGTGGTGGTCTCGAACGTGGTGCCCGGGCCGAGGCCGCTCGTGTCGCCCTGGAGCACGTCGGGGATGCCGTCGCGGTTCTTGTCCGGCAGGTGCGCGAGCCTCGCGCGGATCTCCGGCGGCACGTGCGCCCACGAGGCGTACTGCTGGCCGTTCACGTTGATGGTCATCGCGACCTCCTCGGCGCGGCCCCGTCGCCGCTCGCGCCCATCCTGGCACGCGCGAGCGCGACGTGACCCATGGTCGTTTCGGGCCGTCTCGTGGTGCATCGTCACGGCACCTGTGACTGGTGGGGCCAGCAGTGACAGATGTGACTCACAGGAGGCGACTCCAGTCACTCTGGTCACACCTGCCGTGACGATGCACCACGCTGGGCGGGCACAGCCTCGGTACGCTCACCGCGTGGAGCTGCTCCAGAACCTCACGCACGGTGTCGAGACCGGGAGCTGGCAGGGGATGGGGACCCTTCTGCTCGGCCTCGGGCCCGAGGACCGCGCGACGGCCATGTCCTGGTACCGGAAGACAGGGGCGGCCCTCGCGCGGCGATTGCTGCGTGACGAGGCCACCTGGTACGTCCCCGACTACGAGGAGACGCGCACGGTCCTTGCGGTCGCGCTCGCCAGCACGCCCACGATCGCCGCGCAGGAGGCGAGGCTCGCGCAGCTGCCTCGCGGGGAGCACTCGGGGGCCGCCGACGAGCTCCTCGTCCGCCTGCTCGAGGTCCGCGGCGCCGAGTGGTGCGCGGAGCTGTGCGAGACGACAAGTCACGCCCGCGCGGGTGACGCGTGGCTCACCGACCCGACGCGGTTCACGGGGATCACCCAGCAGCTCGTCGTGCGGCTCGACATCCCGACGCCGCAGGGCCCGCGGTTCCCCGAGGGCTGGGTGCAGCGCGCGGCCAACCTGGCGTGGACCACGAAGCAGGGGGGATCGGGGACCCTGCGCGACGTGTGGGTGGCCACGCCGCGGCTCGTCGACACGCTCGTCGCTGCGATCGACGGGGGCGCCCTGGGCAGGCTCGAGGGCCTCGACGGCGAGAACTGGTCGGTCACCGCGGAGGTTCGGCTCCTGGTCGACGCGGAGCACGAGGCCAGAGCCCGGCTGCTCGACGCTGCGTTCCTCTCGTTGACCCGCAACGAGGCCCGCGGGCACCAGCGCGTGCTCGTGCTCGTCCTCGAGGCCCTCGACCTGGAGCCGGCCGAGCTGCGCGACCGGATCGCCCACGTCTCGAGCGTGCTGCCCACCGTGCACGGCGCTGTCACGGCGTGGTTCACCCCGCGTCTCCTCGCGGCGGACCTCGCGCCCGAGGACCTCCTCGACGTGGGCCTGACGCTGCTGGCCCGCAAGGAGAAGGCCCAGAAGAACGCCCTCCTCAAGCACGTGACGGCCCTCGAACCGGGGACGCCCGCCGAGCGGGACACCGTCGTGCAGCTCCTCGAGACTGCGGCGGACAGCCCCGACACCGCGTTCGCGGAGCGCGCCCGCAAAGCGCTCGGCAGGCTCGGGGAGACGGTCGCGGAGCAGGCGCCCGTCACGGTCGCGGTCGAGTGGCGCAGGACCGGGGCCGACGGCGGGACGCGGGCGAGCAGCAGCACAAGGGCCGACGACGGCGTGACCTGGGCCGGTGTCGCTCCGGTACGGACCGCTCTTCCCGGGCGGGAGCCGTTCGTCCCGGTCGAGGCGAGCGCGGCGGGCCTGGCTGCCCTGGAGGCCGCGACGGAGGGCCGCCCGCAGATCACCCTGGAGTCGGCGTGGCTGGACGCGGCTGTGCGCTTCGCGGCGTCGGACCTCGACGGGCTGCGAGCCGCGCTGCGCGAGCTGCCGCACCCGCACAGCTCCCACCCGGAGACGTTCCACGTGCTGTACCGCTGGGCGCAGGGGACCCGCCCGATGCTCGAGTTCGTGCGTACCGACGACGGGTGGATCGACGCGTCCGGCGACTTCCCCTCGCGGGACTTCGGCCCGTACACGGCGTTCTGGGTCCGCCTGGCCACCGAGACGGTCGCCAGGCTCGGGACCTCCACCGCGCTGCTGAGCACGCCGGCTCGCCGCGACGGCACGCTCGACCTCGCGGACCTCGTGGCGGCCGTGCGCGCGGCGGGCGAGCACGGCTACGCACCGTGCGACCTCCAGCTGGCCCTGCTGCGCCTGTCCCCCACGGACCCCGCCGAGCTCACGGCCCTCGACGGGCTCACCCTCGCACCAGCGGACCTCCCGCCCGCCACCGGCTCTGCGGAGGGGCGCCGCGGGCTGCTGCGGCACACGAGCCAGCCCGCACCGCTGCCGGACGGCGTGGAGTCGATCCGCCGCTGGGTCAGTGCGGGAGGCGTCCCCGCTCGCCCGTGCACGCTGCGCGACGACAAGGCCGTGGCCCCGGCCGTGTCGTTCCCGTTCCTCCTGCCGGGCACCGAGCCCTTGGCGGACGTCGCGGCCCACGAGACGCAGCTCGTGGGCGTGCCCGTCTACCGCGGCAACAGCATCACGAGCCAGATGGGCGTGATCCCGTGGTGGCCGGACGTGGTGATCACCCACGTGAGCCGACGCTCCTCCCTGTGGGCCGAGCCGCAAGAACGGCCCCAGTTCGCGGAGACGGCGGGCCCGCTCGGCGTCGTGGCGCACTGGCTGCTCCAGGGCCTGTTCACCGAGAACGTCGAGCACCGGCGGCTGAGCGCCGCGGCGGAGATCTCCGAGCTCGCCTCGCAAGGACGGCTCGACGCCGGGCTGCTGCGGGACGCCGCGCTCGCGCTCCTCGCACACGACCGGCTGCCGCTCGCGCGGGCAGCCGTCGCGTGGGAGCACGTGATCCTCACGGGCGGGCTGTCCACGGTGTGGCCGGCCATGGTGGCCGTCGTTGAGTCGGCCGGGAGCGCGCCCCGCCTGCCCGCGGGCCTGGCCGAGCTGCTGCGCACCATGCAGGCGTACGCGGCCGCCGCGGAGCCCCACCTGCCGCTCCCGGCAGGTGTGCGGGAGCTCGCGGCCCGGAAGGGTTCGGCCAAGGCCGTGGTCGAGGCGCGCGTGCTCGTCGCCGCGGCGGACACGGCTCGGGCCGACGGCGGTCCCCAGGCAGACACCCCGTGACACCGACCCGCACGGCCAGCGACGAAGGAGCCACCCCGTGACACCCACCGGCTTCGCGAGCACGTCGGTGCTGACGTCCACCCCGGGGGCGCCGTCGTCGGACCCGTTCCTGGCCCTGGCCACGTCCCTGGGCGCGACGCCCGCGGGACCGGTGGACCACCCGGACTTCTTCGACGGGTTCGTGGCGCACCCGCACGTGCTCGCGGCGGGGCTGCTCGCGGTCGCGGAGGTCGCGGCGACGGCGTACTACGACATCGCGCGGGCCCGCGCACCGCGTGACCCGGTGGTGACGGCGAGCGGGGACCGGCTGCGCTTCGAGGCGATGTCCGCGTGCCACGGGGTGTATGCGCGGCTCGACCTGCTCTCTGACGGCATCGAGTCGGGGCAGGTCGCGTTCGGCACCACCAACGTGGACATCAACGACCCCTTGCGCGCGGGCCTTGCGGGGATGCGGCGCACCGAGCTGCTGCACCTGGCCGTGGGGATGGAGTCGCTGCGCCTCGCGACCCCGGACGCGACCCACACGGAGCGCAAAGTGGAGCTGCCGCGGCGCTGGGTGCGCTCGCTCGCAGAGGTGCAGGTGGTGGGTGCGGGGATGCGCCACGCGGGGACCGTGCCCGCGAGCGCGGCCCGCACGTTCCTGGGGGCGCTGCCCACGTCCGGGCTGGGGCCTAGCGTCGGGTTCCTCGTCACGCCACGGGGGCTCGCGCGCGTGGACCCGTCCGCGCCGGGGGCCGTGCGGCTCGCGGGGACGGCGCGTGCCTCGGCGCTGCGCCGCGTCGCGCGGTTCATCTCCGGGCTTGATGTGTGGGCGCACGAGTCCGGCGGGAGCGCGTGGGTCGTGACGCTCCCCGGCGCGCGGCTCACCGTGGTCGCCTCGCCCGAGCCGCACCGCGGCTTCTCCGGGGAGGGCGGGCTCCTCGAGACGCTCGCCACGGGCGAGGGGTCCGACGACGACGCCGCTCGGGTGCTCGAGCACCTGGCATGGCAATCTTCGATCGACCCCGCGGCGATCGCGGCGGACGCGGGGCTGTCTGTTTCTGCTGCTCATGGGGCCGTCGGGCGGCTGGCCGCCGCGGGGCGCGTCGGCTTCGACCTGGCCGAGTCCACGCACTTCCACCGCGAGCTGCCCTACGACGCGGACCAGGTGGAGCGGGACAACCCGCGGCTCGTCGCGGCACGGGAGCTCGTGGCCTCGGGAGGTGTCGTGCCGGAGGGTGGCCGGTGGCGCGTGCCCGGCACGGACCGCACGCACTGGGTCTCACTTGACGGTGGCGGCTCGTGCACGTGCGCATGGTGGACGCGCCACGGG
>JAAYZM010000471.1 GCA_012514835.1 Actinomycetales bacterium | reverse complement strand
TCCGGGTGGGGTTCGCGGTCCGGCGGCGGGGGCTGGTCCGGCTCGCGCTCCGGTGGCGGGCGGTCGCACGTGCGCGACTCGGAGGTGCAGACCCGCAAGCTCGCCTCGACGGGCGCGACGTTCGGCTCGGCCACGCCCCGACCCGCCGGTGCGGTGCCGGACCTCAACGTGGGGGACCGGGTCACGCACGACTCGTACGGCCTCGGCACGGTCGTGGCCGTCGAGGGCGCGGGCCAGAACGCCGTGGCGAAGGTCGACTTCGGCTCCGAGGGCACCAAGAGGCTGCTGCTGCGCTACTCCCCGGTCACGAAGCTCTAGCCACTCTTGACTTCAGGTTGACCTGAAGAGTCACGCTGGGGGCTCCGCGCCTGAGGAGGCCTCGTGATCATCGACCGCATCGTCCATCGCTTCATCCACCGCGCGCGCCGCGAGGACCGCGGGCACGAGCACGGGCACGCCGACGGCCATGTGCATGACGGCGGGCACGAGAACGGTGGCGGACATGCGCACGACGCCCACGGCGGGATGTACGAGGAGGGCCGTTTCGCTGGGGAGCATGCGGTGCGCTACGAGCGGCGCGCCCGGTCGCGGACCCGGTTCTACCGCGGCATCGCACGGGACACGCTCGCGCTCGCACCCGAGGGCGGGCACGTGCTCGATGTCGGCACCGGGCCCGGTCAACTCGTCCTCGAGCTCGCCCGCGCGCGGGCTGACGCGCGCGTCACAGGCGTGGACCTCGAACCCTCGATGGTCGAGCTCGCCCAGCAGGCGGTGCACCAGGCGGGCCACGAACCACGCGTCCGCGTGCTGGTCGGGGACGTCGCGGTGCTCCCGCTCGAATCGGCGAGCGTGGACGTCGCGGTCGCGTCGATGACGGCCCACCACTGGCCGGACGTGCCCGCCGCGGTGCGTGAGCTGGTCCGCGTGCTCCGCCCGGGTGGGTCGCTCCTCGTGGTGGACTTCCGCTCCGCCGTCGAGGAGCAGCTCACCGCGGCGGTCGCCAGCACGGCACCCGGCGCGCGCGTGACGCGCAAGGTCCGCTGGGCGTGGGGCCTCCCGGCGCTCAGCACGTGGCGCGTCGAGCTGCCCTCCATCGAGCCCTGACGACGCCCGACGCCCGACGCCTGACGCCCGGCGTCTTGGCGCGCACCGCCCCACCCCGCGGCGCGAGTCGGGGGTTGACGTCCGCGCACCACGGGTTTACCTTACGACGTACGACTTACAAGGTAAGGATGAAGCGCCGGACGGCAGAGGTCGACGGCGCGGTGCCAGACGACGAAGGGCTACGCACATGGACCAGCGCCTCACCCACGCCCGCACCGCCGGGCTGGCCCACCTCGCGCGCGGCCTCGAGATGCCGGACGTCGCGTGACCACGATGGAACGGGTGGTCCGTGACGCGTACGGCGGGCTCGAGGTGCTGCGCACGGAGCGGGTCCCGGTCACCGAACCGGGACACGGGGAGGTGCTCGTGCGCGTGGCCGCGAGCTCGGTCAACATGGCCGATCTTGACCACCTC
>JAAYZM010000470.1 GCA_012514835.1 Actinomycetales bacterium | reverse complement strand
CCGACGTGGTCGAACGGTCGGTCGCGATGCTCTCCCAGGCTGCGCCCGCGAGCCCCGTGGACGTGCTGACCTTCGACATCCTCTCGAGCCGTGGGCGAACGATCCGCGCCAAGACGGCCGGGCAGAAGGAGTACGTCGAGGCGATCGACCGCCACACGGTGACTTTCGGGATCGGTCCTGCGGGTACGGGCAAGACCTACCTCGCGATGGCCAAGGCGGTCCAGGCCCTCGAGTCCCGCAAGGTCAACCGCATCGTGCTGACGCGGCCCGCCGTCGAGGCCGGCGAGAAGCTCGGCTTCCTTCCCGGGTCCTTGAGCGAGAAGATCGACCCCTACCTGCGCCCGCTGTACGACGCGCTGCACGACATGGTGGACCCCGAGTCCATCCCGCGGCTCCTCGAGGCCGGGACGGTCGAGGTGGCGCCCCTCGCGTACATGCGAGGACGCACGCTCAACGACTCGTTCATCATCCTCGACGAGGCGCAGAACACCTCGACGGAGCAGATGAAGATGTTCCTCACGCGCCTCGGCTTCGGCTCGAAGGTCGTGGTCACTGGTGACGTCACCCAGACGGACCTGCCGGGAGGCATGATCTCGGGGCTGCGCGCCGTCCAGGACATCCTCAAGGACGTGGACGACGTCGCGTTCTGCCGCCTTACCTCGGCGGACGTGGTGCGCCACCGGCTCGTGAGCGACATCATCGACGCGTACGCCCGGTGGGACGTGGTGAGCGGCCCGAAGCCAGGCCGACGGGACGACAAGCCCAGCAGACGAGGAGCGCGGTGAGCGTCGAGGTCAACAACGAGTCCGGTCACGAGGTCGACGAGGCCGAGTTCGCGGCACTGGGTCGCTTCGTCATCGACGCGATGTTCGTGCACCCCATGGCAGAGCTGTCGATCCAGCTGGTCGGCACGGAGGTCATGACGGACCTGCACGTGCGCTACCTCGACGAGCCGGGCCCCACCGACGTCATGAGTTTCCCGATGGACGAGCTGCGTCCCGGTCGCGAGGGCGCCACGAGCGAGCCGGGCATGCTCGGCGACGTGGTGCTGTGCCCCGAGGTCGCCGCCGCCCAGGCCAAGGCCGCGGGCCACTCCACGACCGAAGAGCTGTTGCTCCTCACGGTGCACGGCATCCTCCACCTGCTCGGCTACGACCACGCCGAGCCGGACGAAGAGAAGGAGATGTTCGACCTGCAACGCCAGCTGCTCCTCACCTTCCTCGCGGGCCGATGACCCCGACGGACGGTCTGCTGCTCGCGCTCGCGGGCGTCATGCTCGGCCTGTCTGCGCTGCTCGGTCTCGGTGAGGGAGCGCTGCGGCGTGTCTCGCGGACCGAGGTGGTCGAGGCGGAGGCCGCGGGCAAGCCGTGGGCGTCCGGGGCGCTGACGCTCGTGGACCACGAGGCGGGGGCGCTCGCGGGGCTGGCCGTGACGCGGCTGCTCGCGGAGATCGTGGTGGTGGCGTCCTTGACGCTGCTGCTCGCGGACACGGGCCTCGCGTGGTGGCTCGTGGTGCTCGCCGTCGTCGTCCTCGCGGGTCTTGCGGGGCTCCTCGTGCGCGTCGGTCCGCGACGCACGGGGGCGCGTCACGCGCTCTCGGTGCTCGCGATGACCTCGACGCTCCTGCTCGCGGTGCGCCCCGTGGGGCGCCTCCTGCCCGCCCCGGAGCCGGAGGCTGCGCTCGAGGACATCGTCGAGCTCGTCGAGGAGTCCGAGGATTTCGAGGCGGCCGAGGGTGAGCTCGTGCGCTCGGTGCTCGAGCTCGGGGACACGATCACGCGCGAGGTCATGGTGCCGCGCACGGAGATGATCACGCTCGGTGCCGAGACGCCGCTGCGCAAGGCCCTCGCGCTGTTCTTGCGCTCGGGGTTCTCGCGCGTGCCCGTGATCGGCGAGTCGGTCGACGACCTCCTGGGCGTGCTCTTCCTCAAGGACGTGGTGCGGCGCCTGCACGCCCAGCCCGGGTCCGACGGCGATCCGGCCCGGTCGATCATGCGTCCGGCGGTGTTCGTGCCCGAGTCCAAGCACGTGGACGACCTGCTGCGGGACATGCAGCTCGGGTCGTCGCACATCGCGCTCGTCGTGGACGAGTACGGCGGCATCGCGGGGCTCGTGACGATCGAGGACGCGCTCGAGGAGATCGTGGGCGAGCTCACGGACGAGCACGACCGCCGCGAGGCCCAGGTCGAGGACCTCGACGAAGGCGTCTTCCGTGTTCCCGCACGGCTCGCGCTCGACGAGCTCGGGGACCTGTTCGGCATCGAGCTCGACGACGACGACGTCGACTCCGCGGGCGGTCTGCTCACGAAGGCTCTCGGCAAGGTGCCGCTCGCGGGCTCGTCGGCCGTGGTGGGGCCCCTGCTCCTCGAGGCCGAGCGCGTCGAGGGCCGCCGCAAACAGCTCGCGACCCTGCTGGTGCGGGTCGCCCCGACCCAGGAGGACGAGTGAGCGAAGAGTTCAGGTCCGGTTTCGCGTGCCTCGTGGGGCGGCCCAACGCGGGCAAGTCCACGCTGACCAACGCGCTCGTGGGCACGAAGGTGGCCATCACCTCGGGTCGCCCGCAGACCACCCGCCACACGATCCGTGGGATCGTGCACCGCCGGGACGCGCAGCTCGTGCTCGTCGACACCCCCGGGCTGCACCGCCCGCGCACCCTGCTGGGGGACCACCTCAACTCGCTCGTGCGCTCGACGCTCACCGAGGTGGACGTCGTCGCGTTCTGCGTCCCGGCGGACGAGAAGGTGGGCCCGGGAGACCGGTACATCGCCCGGGACCTCGAGGTGCTCACCGGGCGCACGCCCGTCGTGGCGGTCGTGACGAAGACGGACCGCGTCCCTCGGGCGCGGGTGCTCGAGCAGCTGCTGGCCGTGTCGGAGCTGGGGGACTGGGCGGACGTGGTCCCGACGTCGGCCACGGACGGCTTCCAGGTGGACACGCTCGCGGACGTGCTCGTGAAGTACCTGCCAGAGGGGCCCGCGCTCTACCCGGACGGGGAGCTCACGGACGAGCCGGAGACTGTCATGGTGGCCGAGCTGGTGCGCGAGGCGGCCCTCGAGGGCGTGCGCGACGAGCTGCCCCACTCCTTGGCCGTCGTGGTGGACGAGATCACCCCGCGCGAGGGCACCGAGCTGCTCGACGTGCGCGTGGACCTCTACGTCGAGCGGGACTCGCAGAAGGCGATCATCATCGGCAAGGGTGGCTCGCGCTTGCGTGACGTGGGGACACGAGCACGCTCGGGCATCGAGGCGCTGCTGGGCCAGCGGGTCTACCTCGACCTGCACGTGCGCGTCGCGAAGGACTGGCAGCGCGACCCGAAGAAGCTCGGGCGGCTCGGCTTCACCGACCGCTAGGCGCCAGCCTCTCGTAGGATGCCCGAGTGCTGTTCCGCATCGCTGCCACGAGCGCCGTGGGCGCCATCGTGCTCGCGGTGCTCGGTGCCGTCACGGGCCCGGACTGGCAGCCCCAGCCGCTGACTGACCCACTCCAGGTCGAGACGGCCTCCACGGCCGTGGGTGGCGCGCCGGAGCGTCGCGCCGGCGAGTACGACGTCGCGAGCTCGGTCGTGCCGGTCGAGCTGGACGGAGTGCGGGTCGACGCACGCCTCATCGTGCCGGTCGACGCGCCCGCGCCGGTGCCGGGCGTCGTGTTCGTGCACGGTGCGGGCACGGGGCTGTTCGAGGACGCCTTCGTGGACCAGGCGCACGAGCTCGCGACGGCGGGCATCGCGACGCTCGTGCCGGACAAGCGCCTCGACACCTACTCGACGCGCCACCGCAACTACGTCGACATGGCCGCCGACTACCAGTTCTCCGTGGACCTTCTGCGCTCCACCGAGGGCGTGGACCCGGCCCGCGTCGGGATCTACGCGGAGTCCGAGGGGGGTTGGGTCGCGCCCGTCATGGCCGCGGAGGACCCCGAGACGGCGTTCGTGATCCTCGCGTCCGCACCCGTGGTCCCGCCGCGCCAGCAGGCCGCGTTCGCCGTGGACGCCTACCTGCGCAACACGGGGGTCCCGCTCTCGGTGTTCCGGGCGATCCCGCGCGCCGTCGGCATGCAGTTCCCCGGCGGGGGCTTCGAGTACGCGGACTTCGACGTGCGCCCGTGGCAAGAGCGCACGACCCAGCCCGTCTTCATGGCCTACGGCACGGACGACGCCTCGATGCCCGTGATCCAGGGCCCCCAGCAGCTCATCGAGGACGTCGCGGTCGCGGGCAACGACCAGGTCACGGTGCGCTACTACGAGGGCGCGAACCACGGCATCAAGGTCGACGACGCCCTCGCGGACGGCTACGTGCGGGACCTCGCGACGTGGGTGCACGGCCTGCCTGCCACGGCCACCGCCCCGCCGCGCGTCGCGGGAGCCGAGCCTGTCCAGACCTTCCTCGCCGAGCCAGTGCCGCAGCCGCGGTGGTTCGGTGACGGGGACCTCGTGCTCGGCGTCGTGATCGCGGGGGCCGCGCTCCTCGTGCTCGCTCCCCTCGTGTTCCTCGGTGGCTACCTCGCACGCCGCAGGGTGCGCCTCGCGAAGGGCCTCGCGTGGCCGCTGGGCCTGTTCGGTGCGGGCTGTCTCGCCACGGTCGCCCTCCTCGTGTGGTACCTCGTGGCGATCGCCCGCCTCGCGCTCGAGTACGAGCGCAACGCCGTCGTGGTCCAGGGCGGGTGGCTCGCGGTGCGCCTCGTCGGGCTCGCCACCGTGGTCGCGCTCGCCGTGCTCGTCGAACGCTGGCGCGTGGTCCGCGCCGAGCCCGGCGGTGCGCTCGCGGCGGGTCGCGTCGGCTACGCGGGGGTGTGGACCGTCTTCGTGGGCGCCACCCTCCTGCTCGTCTCCCTCGCCTACTGGGGTGTGTTCCAGCTCGGCATCTAGCTAGCCTGGGGGGATGGGCGCGAGGACGCGCAAGGCGAGTGTCGAGCTCGTCGAGGTCCAGGGGTCGCAGTCGCGCGGCCCGAGCGTCGCGGCACACCCCTCACGGTGGCGCGCCGTGCTCTGGCCCGCGGTGGTCGTGGGCGTCGTGCTCGCGGTCGGCGCGCTCGCGGTCACCGCGCAGCGCGAGGACGCACGCCGGGCGAACGCCGTCGCGCACCTCGTCGCCGCAGGCACCTACCTCGCGGACGTCGACGCCGACGTCGCGGTGCGCTGGCGCGTCACCTCGCCTCGGGCCGAGGTGCTCGCGGTGGCCGACGGCGCGGTCATCACGCTCACCGAGCTGCGCGGGACCCAGCTGCTCGTCGCGCGCGACCTCGGCACGGGAGCAGAGCTGTGGCGCTCGACCTTCGCGCTCAACCTCGGGTCCTCGCGCTGCCTCGGCCCCGAGCACGCCACCGATGCGCCGCTCGTCGTGTGCGCCCTGCGGGCCCGTCCGCGCGTGCCCGGTGTGGACGACGCGGGCACGGCGCTCCACGTGCGCGACGTCCGCACGGGCGAGCTGCTCGCCGAGCGCCGTGCGAGCGGTGCGCTCCTCGGGATGCGGCTCGTGGACGGCGACCTGCTCGGGGCATGGCTCGAGAGCGGGACGCTGCAGGTGCGCCGCGAGGACGCCACCGCGGGAACCCCGCGGTGGGAGCTCACCCTCGAGACGCTCGAGCCCGTGGCCTCGGCGTCGGCCGTCGGTGCGGGCGTCGCGGGAGGGGAGCTGGTGGTCGCGACGCTGCGTGACGCCTTCGCCGTGACCGAGGACGGCGAGCTCGCGTTCACCGCCACCACGGCGCCGCCCCGACAACCACGCCAGCTCGCCCTGCGGCCCGTCGGGGAGGATCTGTACGCGGTGTGGCGCACGCGCGAGCGGGAACCCGCCGACCTCGTCGACGCGGACGGAGGGGGCCGGCTCGCGGCGATCGGCACGCCGCGCGTCCTCGTGTCCGACGACGGCAGCCTGGGCACCGTCGTCCTCACGCGCCACCCCGACGGCGACCTGCTGTGGGACGTCGCGCGGCGCGCCAAGCTGTGGCGCGCGCACGAGGAGGTCGCCGAGGCGCTTGTGACGGACGGCGTGCTCGCGCTCGCGGGCGAGTCGGGCGTGCGCGTGGTGGATCCGCGTCGCGGGGTGACGCTGTGGCGGTCCACGCGGGTCACGGGGCTCGTGGGGGTCGCGGGCGAGCTGGTGGTCCGGGAGGGCAGCGAGCTGGTGGGCGTCGAGGCGCGCACGGGGCTCGAGGTGTGGCGGGCGAGCACCGACCTCGCGGAGGGCACCCGTTTCGCCGTCGTCGGCGGGCACCTGTTCGCCCTCGAACCGCGGTCCGTGACCCTCTTGGCGGCGCCGGGTCCGTGATGGGCGCCCACGGTCGCATGGCGGACGTCGAGCTCGTCGAGGGTGGTGGGTTCGACGTCAGCCCGGACGAGCCGGCCGTCGCAGACGTCGCGGGACCCTGGCGTGTGCTCCCGTGGTGGCCCGTGGTGCTCGTCGCGCTGCTGCTCGCGTGCGCGTACGCCGTCCAGGGCGCGCGAGAGCGCGCTGGGGTCGCGGAGCGGCTCGCGGTGCTGCAGAGCCAGCCGACCTTCCTCACCGACCTCGAGAGCGCACCCCGGCGCGCGTGGTCCACGGACGGGGTGGCGGACCTCTACACGGCGAGCGTCGCGGGTGACCTCGTGATCGTGCGGGACGGCCCCGTGGCGAACTCCTCGGGACAGGTGGCGATCGACGCGAGCACGGGGGAGCGCCGGTGGGAGCTCGAGGAGCGGCCCGGGGCTGTCGAACGCTGCGGCGGTGCGTCGCCGGGGCTCGTGACGTGCGTGGTGCACCGTTTCGCCAGCACGCGGGCGCGGGGGTACGGGCTGGTCCCGGTCCTCGCGGAGCTGCGGGACGCGGCCACGGGCGAGGTGGTGCGT
>JAAYZM010000469.1 GCA_012514835.1 Actinomycetales bacterium | reverse complement strand
CTCGGTCATGAGCGCCTCGGCCTCGTCCGGGCCCCGCTCGGCGAGGATCTTGGCGAGCAGCGCGCTCGGGGAGTCACCCTCACGGGCGGTGATCATCATGGGGCGGTCCCTCCTCGCGCCGATCGTAGCTGCGCATCCTGGCAGCCGGCTGGGACCGTGCTGGGACGGGAAGCGACTACGCAACAACTACCGATGTCCTCCCCACCCCGGCGTCGTTAGGCTCCAGGCGGCGCGCAGCCCGCGCGCGGAAGGAGGTCCCCTCGTGCTCAAGTTCGCGCGCGCACTCGCCGTCGCGGGACTGCTCGGGGTGCTCGCAGGGTGCACGTGGTTCAGCGGAGGCGAGGACGGGCGCTCGGTCTCGGTGTTCGACCTCGAGCCGGGGGACTGCGTGCTGAGCCCGAGCGACGCGCGGACCGAGCTCACCGAGCTGCGCGCGGTCGACTGCGCGGAAGAGCACCACATGGAGGTCTACGCACGCGTGGACATGCCGGCCCCCGACGACGACGCCCCCTACCCGGGCGACGCCGCGGCCAAGGCCTTCGCGGACGGCGCGTGCGCCGAGCAGTTCGCGGGATACGTCGGGGTCGACTACCGCGACGCGCCCGCGCACCTGTTCTTCACCTATCTCGTGCCCTCGGCACGCTCGTGGTCCGAGGGGGAGGACCGCACCGTCACATGCTTCGTCACGACCACCGGCGCACCGCTCACGGGCAGCGTCGCCGGGACGACGACCCAGCCCGCGAAGGAGTGACCGTGGGAGGACCAGCCGCCAAGTCGACCGCGATGCTCACCTGCACGTTCGGCGCCGCACCCTCGACCCTGACGGTGCTGCCCACGCCGCGCGTGCTCGTCGAGGGCATGCCCGTGGGGACCATCACGGACAACGCCCCCGTGCTCAACATCCCGCCGTTCGGGGTGTGCACCTCCCTCGGCAACCCCCAGGTCGCAGCGGCGACCGCTGCCGCCCTCGGCGTGCTCACGCCCATGCCGTGCGTGCCCGCCGTCGCGGCGCCGTGGGTCAGCGACGCGCCCAAGACCCTCGTCGGCGGCAAGCCCGTCATCACGGTGGGCTCGAAGTGCCAATGCATGTGGGGAGGGTTGATCCAGGTCGTCAACCCGGGGACGACCAAGACGATCGTGAGCTGAGCGGTCAGCCGCCCTCGCCCGCTCCCCGCTGGGCCGCACGGAGCGCCTCCTCGGCCTCCGCGAGCGCCTCGCGCGCCTCGTCGAAACGCTCCTCCTGCCGGGCCGAACGTGCCGCGGCGGCCGCTCCCGCGGGGCTCAGCTCGCCTGCGACGACGGCGTCGACCGCAGGTCCGTAGCACCGCGCGACCGACTCGACCTCGATCACGAGCACCGCAAGGAGCTGCTCGAGGTCCGCTCCGTCCAGCTCGGTCCCGAGCAGCTCGAGGCCCGCCCGCGCGCTCACGGTGCGCCGGTCGAGGTCGAGCTCGACCGCGACGGTGAGCTCGCTCGCGGTCGCCCGCACGACGAGCTCGGCGACCTCCGCGACCCGCTCGGCGGGCACCTCGCGCGGGTGCACGGCGTAGAACGTCACGGCGCGGGTCTCCTGACGCACGAGCACGAGAAGACGCGGTTCCTCGGGCAGGTCCGACTCGACCGCGAGCGTGCTCGTGCTCGGGTCGACCTCGACCTCGCGGCCGAG